>CAZPJJ010000028.1:0-18263 GCA_964586535.1 uncultured Acidobacteriota bacterium
GCCGCGTCGCCCGACATCGACCGCCTCGCGACATCGCCGGTCGACGTGTCCGCGGCTCCGCCCGCGAGCGGCGTCGCCTCCAGCGAGCCCGAGCCGGTCGAGCAGCCTGCCGAGAACGCGGCGAATGTCGCGCCGAAGGCCGAGGCGCCCGCGTCGATCGCACCGCTCGTCAACTCGAGCTCCGTGCGCCCGCCCGAACTGATCGCTTCCACGCGCGTCGCGCCCGTCTACCCGCGACGCGCCACGACGCAGCGCCTCGATTGCCGCGTCATGCTCGACGTGCTGATCGGCAAGGACGGCCGCGTCGCGACGGTTTCGGTGCTGTCCGAGTCGATGCCCGGGTACGGCTTCGGCCAGGCCGCGATGGACGCCGTCAAGCAGTGGCGCTACGCACCCGCCAGCGTCGACGGCAAGCCCGTCGAGTTCCGGCAATCGGTGGCGATCAACTTCAAGCCCTGACCCGCAGGAGTTCTTCGCGAGTCGTTGTCGTGCGGACGCGTTGCGTGATACGCGAATCCCTCTTGTAGGGGCGCAATTCATTGCGCCCGGATCGTTCTTGTAGGGGCGCAATTCATTGCGCCCGGATCGTTCTTGTAGGGGCGCAATTCATTGCGCCCGGATCGCCGCCGCAGGCGGCGACCTTTCCGTGCATCAACGATTCGCGAACCTTGCGACGCAAGGCATCGTCGCCGCCTCCGGCGGCGATCCGGGCGCGATAAATCGCGCCCCTACCAGACCCAATCGCGTTACACCCATCGATGTCCGTGACCGGGCATTGCGCACATCGATCGTGGCGCGTGGATCGCGCGCGTACGCGCAACATGTGTTGCACCCGGATCGCGCGCGTACGGCGGGGTCCTTTCGGCTTCCGGCGCGGCTAACGCAACGGAGGTTCCCTGGAACGGGATTCTCGATCACCCCTGGCGCAACCCGCCCCGTACTTCGCGACCCAGCGGATTGGATTCATCTCGATGTATGTCGCGATGTCCTCGATCTCCCGCTCGCTTCGAACGACCCGATCGTAGAACCCGCGTTGCCACACACGTCCTCTCTGATTCCGCATGGCGTTGATCGCGCGGCTGGTCGATGCTTTGAAAGCGCGAACGATTTCCGAGAGCGACATCCGAACCCCGTCATCGACGGGGTCCAAACGCAGCAAGAGGTGCACGTGATCGGGCATGATCGCGAATCGGGAGACAACGGCCCCAGGATGACGCAGTGGCAAGGAATCGATCGCATCGCGGATGATCTGACCCTCGCGGGACAGCAGGACGTTCGCCTCCGCATCGATGGCCGATAGCGAGAGCGGCTCGTCTCTCGCGACGCAAATCGTGACGAAGTACCAACCCGGCGTGCCGTAGTCGAAGTACGGCAGTCGCGGATGCCGCCGAATCGGGAATCGATGAGTTCGCATACGACGAACTTGTGCGACACGACGGCTTGATGCCCGTGGACAGATGAACCGGAGTCCCGCGAGGGGGACTGAAAGTGCGAGTGACGAGATCGCTCCTGTAGGGGCGACATTCATGGCGCCCGGATCGCCGCCGAAGGCGGCGACATTTCCGTGCATCGACGATTCGCGAATCTTGCGGCGTAAGGTCGCCGCCTTCGGCGGCGATCCGGGCGCAATAAATTGCGCCCCTACAGGAGCGATCCGGGCGCAATAAATTGCGCCCCTACAGGAGCGACCCGGGCGCAATGAATTGCGCCCCTACCAGAACCATCCGCACGGCAAGCAACGCCCCAGCCACGGATCGATCCGCACGACACGCAGAACCCGGACGCGTGCGCTCCGTGGTGCCCAGATCGCCGTCGTTCGATTGCCGTGCGGTGTGCGTGAATCGTTCTTGTAGGGGCGACATTCATGGCGCCCGGATCGCCGCCGAAGGCGGCGACAGTTCCGTGCATCGACGATTCGCGAATCTTGCGGCGTAAGGTCGCCGCCTTCGGCGGCGATCCGGGCGCAATAAATTGCGCCCCTACAGGAGCGATCCGGGCGCAATAAATTGCGCCCCTACAGGAGCGACCCGGGCGCAATGAATTGCGCCCCTACCAGAACCATCCGCACGGCAAGCAACGCCCCAGCCACGGATCGATCCGCACGACACGCAGAACCCGGACGCGTGCGCTCCGTGGTGCCCAGATCGCCGTCGTTCGATTGCCGTGCGGTGTGCGTGAATCGTTCTTGTAGGGGCGACATTCATGGCGCCCGGATCGCCGCCGAAGGCGGCGACAGTTCCGTGCATCGACGATTCGCGAATCTTGCGGCGTAAGGTCGCCGCCTTCGGCGGCGATCCGGGCGCAATAAATTGCGCCCCTACAGGAGCGATCCGGGCGCAATAAATTGCGCCCCTACAGGAGCGACCCGGGCGCAATGAATTGCGCCCCTACCAGAACCATCCGCACGGCAAGCAACGCCCCAGCCACGGATCGATCCGCGCGCCACGAGCGATACCGGGAAAGGACAGATCCGGGTGCCTCTTTGGGGCACCCGGACTCGCTCGAGATCAGGCGTAGCTGTGCAGTCCGACGATGACGAAGTTCACGGCGATCCAGTTGAAGAGCATCACCGCGCAGCCGATCACCGCGAGGACAGCGGTCCAGAGCGCCTTGTCCTTGACCTTCAGGCGCACGTGGACGAGTACGAGGAAAACGATCCACGTGTTCAGCGCGAAGACCTCTTTGGGATCCCAGCCCCACGGCCGGCCCCACGAGACGTCTGCCCAGATGGCGCCGAGGATCGTGCCCACCCAGAGCGAGAGGAACGCGAGCTCGAGGAAGATCATCGTCGCACCGTCGAGCGTGCGCGCGAGGCCGACGTTCGAGGCGTCGCCTTGCTGCATGCCGCGGCCGAGGATGATCGCCGATGCGCCGCCGCCCGCCGCGCCGACGCCCTGCGAGCCCGCCCACATCGCCTGGAACGCCGCGGCCGGGAAGGCCCACGCAACGAGGCGCATGATCAGGTAGAGACCGCCCGTCACCGAACCGAAGAAGATCAGCGCGTACGAGGCGATGACGATGTTGGTGTGGATATAGAGCCAGATCGTGCGGTCGAGGACGGGCATCACCGTACCGATGTCGCCGCCCTGCACGATGACCGGCTGGAAGCGGCAGACCATCATCGCGACCATCGCCGCCGTCGCCGCCGCGAGCGCGGAGAGGTTCTTGACGGGCCAGCGGCGCAGCACGATCTCGAGCACGATCGCCGCCAGGCAGCCGAACCACGACGCCGCCGTGATCGCCTCGAACATGTTGGCGTTGGGGATGCGTCCCGCGAGATACCACCGCAGGCCGATCGAGAAAGTGTGCAGCGCGAAGGCGATCCCGAAGAGGGCGAGCCCCGCGGGCCGCGCCCACTTCACGCCGTAGACCGTCGCCAGGAGCAGGAACGGCAGCGCCGCGAAGTAGATCAGCCACACCCATGTCATCTTGTGGTTGCGGTAGTACCAGTGCTCCCAGCCCATGCGATCCGTCGATGGATAAATCGCGGGGTTGACTTGCTGGACCGCCGCGGAGATCGCGTTGAGCGCCTTGCTCGCTTCGGGCGCGTCCTGGAAGCGCCAGGCGCGCTCGAGCCCCGCCCACGCGGACGCGAGCGTCTTCGCGACGGCAGGATCGAGGCCCGGCACGCCCGCGGCTCGCATGCTCGCGTGCGCCGCATCGGCCGGCAAGCCCGCCCCCGCGGCCGCGTCGAGCGAGAACCACGGGCTCAGCTCGTCGCCGTCGGGAGTCGGCACGATCTTGAAGAGCGAACGCAGCACGCCGGCGTCGGCGAGCGCGCGCGCCGATTCGAGGCTCTGCACCTCGCGGTTGGTGCGCATGAGGTCGCGGGCGAGCACGGCGAGCGCGTCGCGCGTCGCCGGGTGATCGATGAAGCGCAGAGGCACCCAGCCATCGCGGACGATGCGGTCGAGTTCGGCGTCCGAGACCGCACCCTGGCGCTGCTCGGCCGGCAGCCGGTTGCGCACCTCGTTGACGAGCTGGATGCGGAACGGCTCTTTCTTCATGTGTACGATGGCCGAGCCGGCGTAGTGCTCGGGCATCAGCATCAGATCGAGCAGCAGCACGACGGGCTCGACCTGGCCGAGCGCTTTGGCGTTGACGAAGCGCAGCTTGTGCCGCGCGAACGAGTCGACGGTCTTCACGCGGCCGTCGTCCTGCACGGCCGCGAGGCGGAACGCCTCGAGGTCCAGGCTCTGCACGAAGGGCGTGCCGACCGAGAGCTTGATCTGCGGTCCTTCGCTCTCGGCGGCCGCCGCGGGCGCGAACGTGGCGAGCGCGACGAGCGCGCACGAGATAAGAAGTGCGAGCGTCCGCGCGCGCACGAGAGGGGTCGTCGTCATCAGCGGCCCTCCAAGCCGGCCATCGCGGCGCCGCGCGCGGCGGCGGCTTCACGATCCGGGGTGACGGTGCGCGCCTGCTCGCGGGCGAGTTGGCCCTGGTCGCGGCGCCTCCTGATGATCAAGGGCTTGACGTAGAACGCGTAGATCGTGCCGACGATCGTGAGGATCGAGCCGAAGAGCATGATCCCCACGCCGTGGCGGTTACCCACGCCGAGGCCGGTATAGAACATCCCCGCGTACTGCTGGCGCGGCTCCGGCGGATCCCAGGTGGCTTGGAAATACCACCAGCCCGCGTGCTCGGTCGGCTGGTTGCTGCGGACCTCGTGGATGTCCGACCACTTTCCATCTTCGAAGAAGCGCACGAGCGAGATGTAATCGCGCTCTTTCTCGCCGCCCGGGTAGGTTTCGAGGCGGAAGGTCTCGAGCGCGACGGGCGCGGGCAAGGGATGCGTGGCGCGCGAGTAGACGAGCTCGAGCGGGGGCCCGTCGCCGAGCTGCATCGTGACGGGATTGAAGCCGAGGCGGCTCGGGTGCGCGTAGTGGCTGTACTCGAGCCAGCGCCGCTGGCGCTCGCCGCCGCGCGCGACTTCGACCTGCACCAGCGTGTAGGCGTCGCCCGATTTCAGATTGCGTTCGCGCGGCGGGATGACCAGCGGCACGTCGACGCGCTGCGCGTCGTCGATGACCACGATCGGATCGACGTGGAGCGTGTTCTCGAGGAAGCTCGCGCGGCGCCCGACTTCGAGCGGTTGCCTTTCGATCGCGCCGCCGAGCGTCGTCATGATCACCTCGCGGCCGGCGGGGCCGGCGACGAAACGCAGGCCGACGTCGGGCACGCGGTCGAGTTCGATCGAGAGCGAGGGATCGAGCGCGGTGCCCGTGAGGTGGCCGCCCTCGTCGAGATCCTGCGAGAACTCCTTCTGCGGCGTGACGACCGCGCGCGTGAAGTTCTTGTCGCCGCCCGTGACGCGGACGAGCGCCATCGAGGCGTCTCCCGCGCCGCGCGTCAAAGACCAGCGCGGGAAGAGCCGCGTCACCTCGACGCTGTAGGGCGTGCCCTTCACGGGCACCGGCGCCTTGACGGCCTCGGCGAGGTCGATTTCTTGCGAGCGCGACGAGCCGCGCGGCGTGACGAGCAGGCGCGCGCGGACGGGCGTCGTGAGCGCGGCGAGATCGGCTTCGTTCTCGACCCACGAAAACGCCACCGAAAAGCCTTCGCCGACGTCGATGCGCGACTTGCGCGGATCGAAGGCGAGCAGTTCCTCGACGACACGCTCTTCGCCCGCTTGCAGCGCGAAGCGCACGTAGGGATTGACGCGCTTGCCGCCGGGCTCCCAAGCCTGGCGCAACACCGCGAAGGGCAGGAAGCCCGTGACGCGCACCTCGTGGCCCGCCGCGGGCCCGGGCTCGCCCTCGGGCTCGAGGTCGATCGCGAGCTGGCGCGCGCGCAGGGGCGGCTCGCCGGGCGCCACCATCGCGCGCTCCGTCGGATCCATGTGCTCGCTGTAGCGCGGCAGGCCGTCGATCGGCATCTCGACCCAGCTTGCGTTCGTGCCGGCTTGGCGCACGTGGATCGCGCGGTGGCCGTGCAGGAAGATGCGCGACGGATCGTGGTAGGCCGTCTGGATCGAGATGCGCTCGTCGACGATCGGCTTGCCGAGGATCTTCACGGCGCGCCCCTGCCCGGGGAGCACGTCCTCGGTGTACTGCGGGTAGCCGTCGAGTACCTGGCGGATGAACGGCTCACGCACGAGGCCGCTCTCGACGGGCGTGACCTGGAGCTGCGCCGCGTAGGTGCGCTTGCCCTTGTCGTCGCCGGTGAGCAGTTCGTAGTCGTGCTGGAGATCGACGACCCGTACCTCGTAGCGCAGGCCGGGCCCTGTGACGGTCGCCGCCGCGCCGGGCTGGAGCGGCACCGCCACCGTCTCGCCGCCGGGCACCGAGATCACCGCTTGGCGCTTGTAGACCGGCACGTCGCCTTCGAGCTTGAGGCCGAAGTAGACCGCGCAGCCGAGCGCGAGTGTGACGATGCCCACGTGGACGGTCCACACGCCGAGATTGGGAAGGTTGAATTTGATCTTGCGGATCGTGACGAGGGTCAACGCGAGGCAGAGCAGCGCGATCATGGCCTGGAAGGGCCACCACGCGAACCACTCCATTTCGGTGAGCTCGAAGGTCTGGCGCGGGAACCAGTCGTAAAAGGGCTGCGTGCCGGCCGAGCCCAGCCACGAGTAGACCAAGATCAGCACCATCATCGTCACGCCGAACCAGACGCTGCCGATCTCGTCCAGAAGTTTCGTCCCGAGGCTGCGGGGTTTGGCGGCGCGCGCGGGCGTCGAGTCCGCGGCGGGAGCGTGCGAATCCACCATCAGGGGTCGTCCTCGGCGGCGCGGGGGCCGTCGTTCGTGGGGGTCGCGCGGGCGGCGCCGCGGGTGGGGCCGTCGCGAGACTGCGACAATGCTACAAAAGCCTTGACTAGCTGTCTAACTATGGGTGTAAGAACCACTGGGAATCGCTGGGTTACGAAATCCTGACACGATAGGGCCGCTTGGCCGACTTACGCGAAACGGCGTAATACTAAGGCTTCCTTCCGCGCCGCTGGCCCAGGCTGGCGCGGGTCCAGCCGGTACCCCCGCCGGCGATGAGGTTCCCACCCATGCGAATTCCCCTGCGCTCGGCGCTTGGTCTTATTCGTGTCCGTCGTGCCCTCGGCGTTGCCGGGGCGCTCGCTCTCGCGGCCATAGCCCCCGCGGCGGCGCAGTCCCCCTACGAATGCGGCGGCATTTCGCCAGTCGCGGGAGACGCGCTGCGGGTCACGACGATCCTCGAGAACCTGCCCAACCGGCCGCTCTTCGTAACGGCACCTCCGGGCGATCGCGACCGGCTCTTCATCGTGGGTCAGGACGGCGTGATCTTCCTCTGGAAGCGCGGCTGGGCGCGCGACCAGTTCGAGGTCTTCCTCGACATCCAGACCCGCGTGCTCGACCTCGGCAACGAGCAGGGGCTGCTCGGACTCGCCTTCGATCCCGACTACGCGACGACCGGCGAGTTCTACGTCAATTACACCGAGGGCAACTTCCTCTCGTCGGCGACGGTCGTGGCGCGCTACCGCGTCTCGCCGACCGATCCCGATGTCGCGAGCACCACCGAGGAGCGCATCCTTCGCTTCACGCAGCCGCAGAGCAATCACAACGGCGGGCAGGTCTTCTTCGGCCCCGATGGCTACCTCTACATCGCGACGGGCGACGGCGGTGGCGCGGGCGACCAGTTCGGCACCTGCGGCAACGGACAGAACCGCAACACGCTGCTCGGCAAACTGCTGCGCATCGACGTGCGCGGCATCTCGGGGCAGCCGCTGGGCGCGGACTGCGGGCTGCTCGGCAACTACGCGATCCCCGCGGACAACCCGCTGCGCGGCCAGGCGAGCGCCTGCGACGAGATCTTCGCCTGGGGCCTGCGCAACCCATGGCGCTCGGCGTTCGACGCGCAGACCGGCGATCTCTTCGTCGCCGACGTCGGCCAGGACTGCTGGGAAGAAGTGAACTGGGTGGCTGCGGCGGAGGTTCGGGGCAGCAACTTCGGCTGGCGGCAGATGGAAGGCTCGCAGTGCTACAACCGCAGCTCGGGAAGCTGCAATCCGTCCGGCGTGACCTGCGCCGGATCGCCCGCCTGCAATGACCCGAGCCTCACGCTGCCCATCGTCGACGTCTCGCACGCGAGCGGGGCGTGCTCGATTACCGGCGGCAACATCTACCGCGGCTGCCGCATGCCCGAGGTGCGCGGCACCTATCTCTACGGCGACTTCTGCGGCGGCTTCGTGCGCTCGCTGCGCGTCGCGGGCGGCGCGGCGACCGATCAACGGGACCGCACCGAAGAGCTCTTCGGCCCCGGGGGCTTCATCTCCTCCAACACGAGCTTCGGCGAGGACGCCGAGGGCGAGCTCTACATCGTGGCGCGGGGCGGCGACATCCTGAAGTTCGTGCCGCCGACGGAGAGCCTCGAGGTCTCGGGCGCGGGCGCGGGCGCGCCCTTCGCGCTGGGCGAGGGCGCGTGGACCTGGGAGGACCTCTCGCGCTCCTCGATGATTCCCTTCGTCGAATACCGCGTCTATCGCGGGCGCCCCAACGAGATCTTCACGTGCATCCACCGCTCGGCCCTTCCTTCGTGGACGGGTGATCCCGATGTCCCCGCGGCGGGCGACTATTTCGCCTACCTCGTGACCGGCGTCGACGAGAACGGCGCCGAGACGTCGCAGGGCGAGCCCCAGTCTTCGCGTGCGCTGTCGCCCGCGCCTTGTCCCTGATCAAGGCCGACGGGCGCGCGATGCGCGATGCTCGCCCCGGTTGCGAGTGCGGCCGGGCCCGGATGGGCGGCAACCCACGCCCCTTTTCGGGTCCGGCCGGTTTGCGCAACGGTTGGTGAAAAGCAAGACACGGAGGCCGTGATGTCCGATCAACCGCAGTCGTTCAAACCGAAGATGATTCCCGGCGGCGAGGCGCATGTGCTCGCCGAACTCGTCAGCGTCCAGAAGGGTGCGATCGTCAGCCGCACGCTCTGCAAGACCAAGGGCGGCAGCGTCACCGCGTTCGCCTTCGATGCGGGGCAGGCGCTCTCGGAGCACACGGCGCCCTTCGATGCGCTCGTGCAGGTGACGAGCGGCGCGGCGGAGATCTCGCTCGACGGGCAGTGGTCGACGGTGAGCGAGGGGCAGCTTTTCCTGATGCCTGCGGGGATCCCGCATGCCGTGCGGGCCGACGTGGCCTTCACGATGCTGTTGACGATGCTGCGCGAGGACCGCTGAGGGCGGGCAACGCAGGGATCTCGGGGTAACCTGCTCGGGCGGTGAGCCGGCATGAGGCGCGCCGCCCGGAGGTTCGCCCGTGCCTGCCGATTCGTCGTCCCCTCCCCCGCCCGAGCCCCGCTTCGTGCCGCTCACGTTCGAGCGCCTCGCGCCCGCGGCGATGCGCGAGCGGGCAGTCGCGTTCCACGAGGCGATGGACGCGCGCCGCAGCGTGCGCGACTTCGCACCCGATCCCGTGCCGCGAGAACTCATCGAGCTCGCGATCACGACCGCGTCGACGGCGCCGTCGGGCGCGCACCGCCAGCCGTGGCGCTTCGTGGCCGTCTCCGACGCGGGAATCAAGCGCGAGATTCGCCTTGCGGCCGAGGAGGAAGAGCGCGAATCGTACGAGGGCGGCCGCATGCCCGACGAGTGGCTGCGCGCGCTCGCGCCGCTCGGGACGACGTGGCAGAAGCCCTACCTCGAGACGGTGCCGTGGATCGTCGTCGTCTTCGAAGAGCTCTACGGCGTCGGGCCGCGGGGGGAGAAGATCAAGAACTACTACGTGAAAGAGAGCGTGGGCATCGCTTGCGGGTTGTTCATTGCCGCGCTGCACTCGATGGGGTTGGCGACGCTCACGCACACGCCGAGTCCGATGGGCTTTCTCTCGAAGATCCTCGAGCGGCCGCTCAACGAGAAGCCCTACATATTGTTCCCGATCGGCTACCCGGCGCCGGGGGCGAGGGTGCCGGATATCCGGCGCAAGTCGCTCGACGAGGTCGCGGTGTGGAATCCGGGCGCGTCGGGGGGAGGGCCACGATGAGCGTCAAGCCCCCGCAGCGCGGTCCGGCGCCGGGGCGCGTGCCGCCGCTCGAGCCCTACCAGCGACTCGTGCCGATCTCGATCCTCGGCAAGCCGGCCGAGGTACCCGAGAACAACCGCCTGCTGCGCTGCTTCGCGTACCTCTGCCCGGACGGCGTTGCGGGCGGGCGCTTTTGCTGGAAGCACGAGTGCGCATCGAGCAAGTTCTATTACCGTCTGCAGGGCGAGGAAGAAGAACGGAAGGCGCGCGCGTGTCGCTTCATCGTCGTGCCGGGGATGGAGATCACCGTGCTCTCGGCGGAGCTGAAGTTTGCGTTGAAGAAGTTCCTGCAAGGTTGAGGAGACCCGGGTCGGCGCGGAGGGCGAATCGCTCTTATAGGGGCGCCATTCATGGCGCCCGGATCGTTCTTGTAGGGGCGACATTTATGGCGCCCGGATCGCCGCCGCAGGCGGCGACCTGTCTTCGAAATCGTGCCCCTTACGTCTCGCGCGATGAACGCGCTGTCGCCGCCTCCGGCGGCGATCCGGGCGCAATAAACTCACCCCTACCGGAACGGGCCCCCCTCGATGCGCGCCATTCCGCATCGCGCGCACCGTTCGTCGCACGAGGATCGTTCTCGTCGGGGCGCCATTCATGGCACGAGGATCGCTCTCGTCGGGGCGCCATTCATGGCACGAGGATCGCTCTCGTACGGGCGATATTGATGGCGCGAGGATCGCTCTTGTAGGGGCGCCATTTTTGGCGACCGGATCGCCGCCGCAGGCGGCGACCTGTCTTCGGAATCGTGCCCCTTGCGTCTCGCCCGATGAACGCGCTGTCGCCGCCGAAGGCGGCGATCCGGGCGCGATGAATCGCGCCCCTACAAGACGCAATCGCGTGCATCGTTGATGGCCTTGCCCAGCATCATGCGCATCGATCGTGGTGCGAGGATCGCTCCTGTAGGGGCGACATTTATGGCGACCGGATCGCCGCCGCAGGCGGCGACATTCCCCACCATTGACGATTCGCGCAACGAACGATGCCGAAGATTGGTCGCCGCCTCCGGCGGCGATCCGGGCGCAATGAATTGCGCCCGTACCGGAACGGGCACACCTCGCTCGTCCCCTCGAAGCCGTCAGCGAATCGCGCTGGCGATCGATGCGCCCTCTCGGAAGGCGTCGAGCGCCGCGCCGAACGATCGTGTAGTGAGGGCGCCGTATCCCTCCGTGATCGACACACGCGCGCGCGCGAGTTCCGCGGCCTGCGCCGGGCTGGCTGGAGCCACGCGGGACGCAGCATCGAGATGCACGCGCTCCGCGATCGCGGCGCCGCCCAAACCGAGTCGCGCCTTGGTGTCGCTCAGGTCTCCGCCTCCCGCGGCTTCGGCGCGATCGAGATCATCGATGGCTTGCCGCATCCGCGTCAGCAGGGCGACGCCGCTGCCGTGGCCGAGATGCTCGCGGTCACAAGACGCGCTGCCGCCGCTGACCGGCCGGCCGAGGCGATCCCGCGCGGTAGTGAGCGCGCTCCGGACGGCGTCGTTGGGTGCCGACGCGATTAGCGCTTCGAGTTCCTCGAAGATCTCGCAGGTCGCGTCCGTCGCGCTGATCACCGTCGCGCTCGCCGTGGCCGTCGCACGCCCGAGGTCGTCGTCCTCGATGTCGAGGCGGAGTCCGTACGTCCCCACGTCCTGATAGGCGTGGCGGACCTCCGCCACTCCGGTCGCGCCGCCGAACGCATCGGTGAACACGTCGAACGCGGCGTGGACCAGCACCGTGCCGTCACCGAGATCGAGGGCGGCGGATTGGCGATCGGGGCGCCCCGGATCGGTGAACGTGGCGCGCACGGCGTAGGGCACGAGCGGCAGCAAGCCGGTCGCGTCGCTGCCGAGCGCGTTGCCCACGGGATCGACGATCGTGAAGGTCTCGATGGCGGGCGCGACGTTGCGCACGGTCACCGTCACGCTTTTCGGATCGCTCACTCCGAGGTGCGTGTCGTCGATGGGATGGCGCGCGATCGCGGAGATCGCCGCCGCGCCGGGGCCGTCGAGTTCGAAGGCCATGAAGAGCGGTGCATCGCCCGGCGTCTCGAAAACGCCGTCGCTGTCGAAGTCCCACGCGAGCGTGATCGGCGCCTCGTAGTAGCGTGAGCAGGCGTCCTCGTCGATCAGGTCGTCGAACTGGATCGAGGAGATCATGTCGTTCATGGTGCCGGAGTTGGCGTCGTCGCGGACGTCGTCCAGATCGGCCTGATTCACGAATCCGTTGCCGCGCAGTGTCTTGCTCCGCACGGGATCCGTGAACGTGCCGCCGTTGGCGCGCAGCGTGCACCGCACCGGCGCGAACCAGCGCCAGGAACTCGTCTCGTTGTTGAAATCCGTATCCGTCGTCTGATCGAAGTAGTCGAGGCGATCGAAGTAGTCTGCGTAGCGATCGGAGAAGTCGACCGTCATCCAGCCTTCTTCGGGATAGGAGCGCCCCTCCGTGAAATCTTTGTAGAGTTGAATCCACGCCTTGGTGATCGGTTGCGCGCCGCGCCCCGAAAGGACGATCGATCCGCCCTCGTCGACCTCGTAGGGCCCCGCATCGAGCTCGACGGAGGGGCGCAGCGTCGGCGAGCCGTCGCGCACGATGTCGCGATGGCGCCACTCCCCGAAGCGCACCGTATCGCGCTTCCCGCGGCTCCCGTCGGCATTGCGCTCGCGCGGTCCCTGATTCTCGTACTCCGTCGAATAGAAGATCAGCTCGCCGGACGGGCTCACGTAGACGCCGCCCGCGGCGATGAACGCGGCGGAGTCTCCGTGACCATTGTAGGGATACGACGTGAAGTCCTTCGACGCGACGCGCGTGAGCAGTTGTTCTTCGGGCACGCCGTACACATCGACATTGACGCGATAGAGGTCGAGGAAGTCGTCGCCGTTGCCGGCAAAGAACGTGTTTCGGTTGCCGATCACGTAGAGCGGCCCGTCGAGGCTTCCCTCGCGCACGAAATTCATCGATTGGTGGCCGGTGCCGCCCGTCGGCCAGCCACCGGGGAACTTCCGGTCGGTGCAATCCGTGCCGGGCGGACAGAACCACGTCCCCATCTCTTCCCACGCGACATCCGGGAGCATCAGGTCGGTATTGCCGCTCGAATCCGTCGGCAGCGAGCGATAGAGCCGGAGCTCGCGATTGGTGCCGCCGGTCGTGATCATCAGGTAGCGCTGGCCGTTGTGCGGTGGCGTCTCATTGCGAACGGGGGTCAGTCCGACGAGGCCTGCTTGATAGTCGTGGTCCGGGAAGAGCGTCGCAATCTCAGGATTCGCCGGCACCGGGAAGGAGCTGATGACGCGCAGCACCTCGGGATTGGACACGTCGACGAAGAGAATCTGGTAGTCCGGGTTGCTGGAGCCGTACGACGCCTCGAGCGGAACGGCGAGGACGTCGCCGACGAGCTGCATACCGCCGGGATGGCCATACGCGGGCCACTCGCCATCGCCGACGAGGCTGATCCAGCCCACCGTCGCATCCTCGGCGGGGCCGGGCTTGGTCCATGCGGGCGGGACCGGCGGCTGGCCGTTCCAGCCCGGGAACGGATCCCAGCCGCGAATGAGCCGGTTCGAGCGCAAGCGCTCGCCGTTCGTGTCGCGCGACCCCATGCGCACGACGACGATGTTGCCGGCGTCGTCGCCTTCCGTGGGGTCGAAGCACGGGTCGTTGCCGCTGCGCGACACGAAGAAATAGGGCACGCCGGGTCCGTGGGCGCGCACCACGCCCTGATAGTGCTTGCAGGTGGTCGGCTCCGGGCCCTCGCCCAGGCCAAAGGTCAGCCCGTCGGGTCTGTACGAGAGCGCGTTGAACTGCCCGACCACGTCGGGCACGAAGTAGATTTCGGGTTCGCCTTTCGAGGTCGTCGCGGATTCGGCCGCGCCTCCGCTGCCGGCCGCGATGATAGCGAGCACGAGCGCGATGACACGGATACCCCCGCACGCACGATGAGCCGTCTGCATGGTGCCTCCCGGATGGATCGCGACGTGTCACGTGCCCTTGCACGGGTCCGCGCCGCGGCTCGCGATGGAAGACACGCGATGCCGGCGAAACCCTTCACCGAGCCGCGCGATTGCGGCGCACGAGGACGATCGTCGCGACCCCAACCGCCAGCACGATGACGCTCGCGATCGCCAGCGCGTCGCGCAGAGGCTGCCTTCGCTCGGACTCGATCTCGCTTCCGGCCCCGCCCCCGGCGAGTCGCACCGCGCCGTCGCCGATCAGCACGTAGCCGGCCCAGGCCGCGGCCGGGCGGCCCATCCGCGCGAGGTCCGCCTGCGCCTCCCGCAGCGCGGTACCCGCGGACATGCCTCGCGAGAAGCGCGCGTAAAAGTGTTCCATGAGCGCCGCCGCCTCTTCGTCGTCCACGGGCCAGAGCGTGCCGATCACCGCCGTGGCGCCCGCGCGCAGAAACGCCCGCGCCAAGCTCAAAGGTCCCTCGCTGCGCGAGAGCGCGCCGCCCGCGCTCTCGCACGTGGAAAGGACGACGAGCTTCTCCACGAGCTCCAACCGCGCGATCTCGCGCGGCTGCACGAAGCCGTCCTCGCTCGACGATCCCCGCGCGAGCACGACGGCCGAGCGCGAGGGCCGCTCGCGATTCGCGAACGCGTGCGTCGCGAAGTGGATCACGCCGTAGCGCGAGAGGTCCGTCGTCTTGAGCGCCCGCTCACTCGCGGCCGCGCCGGCGAGCGCGCGGCTCGCGCCCCCGATGCGCGTCACGACATCGGCGATCTCGGCCCGCGAGCGCGGGAGGCGGCCGAGCGCCGCGGGCATGACCCACGACCGATCATGCGCGCGAGAGAGCGCGTCGCGTGCATCGTAGGGCTCCGCGAATCCGAGAACCGCGGCGTGGACCGCCCCCGGGCTCGACCTGCGCAGTCGGAGCCAGAGCGATGCCGACGGCGCCAGCGCGATCTCGTAGCGCATCACGAGCGGCGCCCCGCTCGCGGGGTCGGGCAAGGTCGATAGGGGAAAGCCGAAGAGAGCTCCGTCCGCGACGACGACGAGCCGGCGAATCTCCGGACTCAGCGTGGCCAGAGGACGTTCGAGGAACGCTCGGGAGAGCACCTCCGCGGCACTCTCCGCGGCACCGTCGCGTCGCGCGAGCATGCCCGCGTAGAGATGCTGGATTCGCTGCAGGCTCGGCGTCTCGAGCACGACGCTCGCGGTGCCCTGCTTCGAGACGACGTTGACCCAGGACTCGCTACCGGATGCCAAGGGGATGTTGAACTGTAAAAGCGCCTCGTCGTCCCCGAGCGCGACTCGTATGTCGTCGATGCTCGCCACGGGGGGCTCGCCGACGTCGACGCGCGCGGGCCCGCGGAGATCGCGTCTCGCGAGGATCGCGCTCTCGTCGGCCTCGAGCCGCTCGAGTTCCCCCAGCCACCGCCGGCGCTCCGAGTCTTCCATCGCCGGCGCGGCGAGCCGCTGTTGCACACGCGTGATCTCCGCGCGCACGCCGTCGATTTCGACTTCGGCGCTCGGTTCGATCCCAGCCTCCGCGAGTCTCGTCGCCGCGCTGCGCGTGCGAAGGCGCTCCATCGTCTCGAAGGACCGCGCCGGCCCGCCCTCCAGCCCGTGATCTCCGAAGGCCTGCAGCCAACCAAGCGCGTAGTAATCACCCGCTCGCGCCGCCATCGCGTCGAAGCGGCTCTCGGGATCGGCCGCGGGTCCCGACTCGGCCTCCGCCAGACCGACGACACGCTCGAGAGTCGCCACGGCGGCGGCGGCGTCTCCCGCGATGTGCTGGAGCGCCGCGAGGTGGCGGGCCGCGGAGAGCATCGTGGGGAGCGAGGGCCGCGACTCCGCGGCGCGCAGCGTCTGCTCGGCATCTCGCAGCGCTTGCGCGGCACGCGCGGGATCGCGGCGCACCTGCGCCCGCGTGAGCCGGACGGACGCCGTCGTCGCCAGCGGAAGGCAATTCAACGTGCGCGCCGTGTCGAGACAGAGCTGGTCCCACTCGGCGGCGTCGGCCTCGGGAAGCCAGTCGCCGATCTGGCAGAGCGCCTCGATGAGGTCGACATTGCGGCCCGTGCGCTTCGCCGTCTCGTACTGCCGCTGGAGCGCCAGGGCTACGTCGTCCGCATCGATCAATCCCGCGCGTCCCATTTGCAATTTCAAGTACGCCGAAGCCTGCGCCTCCTGCGCCTCGCAGCCCTGCCCGCCCCCGCAGAGAGCCGCTCTCGCCGCGTTGACGCGCAGCGCTTCGGAGTACTCGCCCAGCTCGATGAGTGCGCTTCGCAGCGCGCCGTAGAGCGCGCTCTGGCTCGGCGGCGCGGCCTCGGCGAAGCGCGGATCGAGCGCGGCCCTGCGGGCGAGCGTCGCGCTCGCGTCGGGGCGTTGCGCGCGCCGGAGTAAGTGCGCCTCGACGGCGTCGAGCCGCACGCTCGTCGTCGCGTCGGGGAGACCGCGCAGGAGCTCCCGCGCGCGATCGATTTCGGCCCGGGCCTCGTCGTTGCGGCTGTACACGTAGCGGTAGTTGGCGAGCACCGAACGCATGTAGGCCTCGCCGCGTGCGTCGTCCTCGTCGACGAAGCGAACCAAGGCGTCGGCGATGGGCTGCGCGGCCTCGGCCTTGAGCCAGTCCTCGAGGATCGCCGCGCGCGTCGCGACGATCCACGTCGATGCAGGGTCGAGGAGGCTCCACGCCTCGAGTTGCGCGACGAGCTCTCGCGCCTCTTCTCGTCCGTGGTCCGGAGAGCGGAAGCAGTCCGCGCTGTACGCGTCGCGGGGCGGCGCCAGGAGCGCGGCCTCGCAGCCGGGAGAGGCGGCGTGCGGCGGCTGCCCGCCGGCGGCGGCGGCGAGCAGGAGGGCGATGATCCAAGCGCGCATCGCCGAGACCGTCATCGAAGGATGTTGATGTGAGTGATCGACGCCACGACCCGGCCGTCCGGCAGCGTCGCCTGCACCCGCCAGGCGATCTCCGTTCCGGCTGCGAAAGCTTCGAGTTCCGCCGAGGGGACGGTGAATCGCGGCTCCTCCAGCGCGAAGGCGCGGACGATCGGCACGAGATCGCGGGTACCGACTTCGACGTCGTAGAGGGTGCCCTCGGGGCCCGGACTCCAAACGAGCGTGAACGAGTCGCGAGGCAAGGGCGCGTGTTCGACGAGCAGGGAGCGGATCTCGACCCGCGCCGGCTCGCGCGACGTCGTGGGGAGCGTCGGCACTTCGCGCAGCGCGAGGTACGCGCCGGCGACGCCGACGACGAGACTCGCGGCGATGACGCCGGCCCTCGCCCACGACGCGCGCGCGAAGCGCCGGCCGTCCTGGCTCGTCTCGCAGAGCGATGACGCCACGCGCCAGCTCTCGGCGCATGCGGGGCAGCGCTCGAGGTGATCGACGATGGCGATCCGTTGGTCTGCGGAGGATTCGCCACGCACCGCTCGCCAGATGGCGTCGTCGCCAGGGCACGTCACGGCGTGCGAGATCCCCAGGGGTCGCTCGATCCAAGCCCGGCGTAGCGCGTCGTTCTCGAGCGTCATGGCGACCATCCTTTCCCGGTCAGGCACGCGCGCAGATCTTTGAGCCCGCGCAAGACCGCGCTCTCGGCGCGCTTGAGCTGCCATCCGAGGAGCAACGCGGACTCGGGAACCGTGTGCCCCTGAAGAAAGAGCACGACCATGCGCCTGCGGCCGTCGCTGAGCGTGCGCAGACAGAGCACGATGGCGGCGCCCAACGCGCGACTCGCGGCCGCCCGCTCTGGATCGATCCCGCCGCTTGGGGCATGGGGCACCTCGCCGTGTTCGTCCTCCAGGCTCTCTTCGCGCGCGAGTCGACGCCGGCGGATCTCGTTGAGCAGGGCGTGGTGGGCCGCCTTCCTCCAATAGGACACATGACGGACCGCGATCCCTTCACCGAGGCGCCGGCGATCCAGAACGCGGCGCAGCACGTCGTGCGCGATGTCCTCGGCGTCGTGTGCGAGCCAGGAGGGACAGGCACGACGGACGGCGCGCGTGAGCTCGCGCAGGGCCGCTTCGTGGTCGAAATCGTCGTCCATCGGGCCTCCCGGTGCGCGGATCCTACAGCCGGTCGGGGATTCGTGAAGGCCCGCCCGCGCCCGGATTCCGGGAGGTGGGGACGCTCGCCGCGACCGAGGTGCGCGCAGTCTCGCGGGGGCCTCGCCGCCCTCGATCGCCTCGCGTGATGCGGGGGGAAGGTCGCCGCCTTCGGCGGCACCATTCGTGGCGCGAGGATCGCTCTCGTAGGGGCGACATTTATGGCGCCCGGATCGCTCTTGTAGGGGCGACATTTATGGCGCCCGGATCGCCGCCGAAGGCGGCGACATTTCCGTGCATCGACGATTCGCGAAACCT
>CAZPJJ010000029.1:0-18244 GCA_964586535.1 uncultured Acidobacteriota bacterium
CGCGAAGTAGAACGGGAACTGCAGCAGGATCCCGCCCACCTCGCCAGCGCCCGCCGAGATCGAGCGCGCTGTGCGCACCGCCGAGCCGTGCAGCGCCAGCGCGCCCAGCAGGAAGAGAAAGAGCACCGCGTTGAGGTCGAAGCCGCGCGCGCCCGTCGCGATCCCCGGCACCAGCACGAGAGCGAGTACCGCCATCGCCGGCACGACGATCAGCGCGGCGAGCGCACGCGAGTCGCCGAGGCGCGCGGCGAGCGACGAGTCGCCATCGGCCTCCTCGGGCGCCGGCGCCTCGCACGGCAGCGCCGGCACGCGCGCGGGCGCGCGGCGCGCCATCGCCGCCATCACCAGCGGTAGCGCGACGAGCATCATCGCGAAGAGCGCGAGGTTGCTCGCGCGGAAGAGCGTCCGCGAGACCGGGATCACGCCGACCAAATCCACCTGCGCGTGGGCCGCCTGCGCGACGACCAGCGGCGCCGATCCCGAGAGCCCGCCGTGCCACGAGAGAAAGCCGACGTACGCCGACGCGGCGATCACGGCGTAGGGGATCGCGACGCGCCGCCGCTCGGCCGCGCGCCCGACCTCGCGCGCGAGGATCGCGCCGCCCATCAGCCCCAGCCCCCAGTGCACGAAGCTCAGCCCGAGCGACGCGAACGTGACGAGCGCCGCCGCCTGCGCGGGCGTGCGCCACCACCCGCCGACGCGCGCCAGCAGCCGTCGCACGGGCGGCGCGTCGGCCACCGCGTATCCCGTCACGAGCACGAGCGCCATCTGGAAGCCGAACGCGAGCAGTCCCGTCGACCAGAACCCGTCGAACCACGCCGCGAGCAGCCCGCTCGCTGTCGCCGCGGGCGGCGCGTCCCACGCCACGAATCCCGCCACGAGCGTCACCGCCGTCAGCAGCAGCGCGAAAACGAAGGGATGCGGGACCGTCCGCTCGGCCCAGCGCGCGCAGGCTTCTCCAAATCGTGCGATCACGGCATGCCGCCTCGTGAGGGAGAGAGGCGGATTATGCGCGATACCGCCCGCGCGAGTCCCCGATCAGCGGCCAGGATGCCCGTACGCGGGCCCGTTGATCTCTTGCAGACGATGGATGTACTCGGCGTCGGTGATCGCGTTGTCCCAAGCGCCCGCCACCCGCGCGCCGCCGTAGCCGAGCGCGAAGCAGAGTACGAGCGCGAGAGCGACGGCGCGGGGGCGCAGGAGCGTGTCGCCCCAGGTGAAGGAGAGCGCGCCTTTCGCGGGACAGGTGGCGACGCAGTCGAGGCAACCGGTGCACTCGGGGTTGGTGACGGTCGTCGCGCGCGAGACGTTCAGGCGCGCCGCGCAGACTTTGTCGCAGAGGCCGCACTCGGTGCAGAGGTCGGCGTTGCGGCGCACGCGGGCGGGGGAGATCCAGGAGAAGAAGCCGAGGAGCGCGCCGTAGGGACAGAGGTAGCGGCACCAGAAGCCGTGGACGAGCACGGAGCCAACGACGAGGAGACCGATCACGGTGAGCCCGACGGTGCCGAGCTCGACGAAGAAGAGGTACATCTTGACGTCGGCAACGCGGTTGTAGGGCGACGCGAGGAACGCGGCGAGAGCGGCCTGCGGCATCGTGAAGATCGCGTGCACGAAGAACGCGAGCAGCAGGTACTTGAGTGAGCGCAGCAGGATGTCGAAGAAGCGCCAGGGGCGGAAGGTGCGCCCGAAGAGCTTGCGGCCGAGGCCGGCGAGCAGGTCGGAGAGGAAGCCCACGGGGCAGACCCACGAGCAGAACGACTTGCGCAGCAGGAAGGCCATCGCGACGAAGATCAGCAGCAGCACGGTGGCCGCGGGGTGGATCGCATTGAGCGCGCCGGTGCGGATCCAGTCGAGGATGCCCATCAGCCCGGAGATGGGCAGGAAGGCCTCGACGCCAGGCGGCCGCGCGGGGAGCGGCACGGCTCCGGCCTCCGCTGCCGCGACGAAGCGGGCGAAGAGCGCGCCGATGCCGAGGGTGATGAGCGCGAAGCCGGCCTGCACGGCGCGGCGCGCGCGGAAGACGCGTCGCTTGCGGGGGCCGATGGCCTCGTCGAGGCGGGCGAGTGCGGCGAGGGCGGGGAGCCGCCTCTGCGCAAGGGGCTGCCTCTCCGCGAGGGGTTGAGGGATGGGTTCGCTGGTCATCAGGGGAGAGGCTACGGGAAGCCCGGGCCGCGAACCTTGACGTGGGGCAAAGACGGGCCCCCGGCCGGGAGCTTCCAGTACTGGGCGATGGTCCGCGCATGACGAAGACGCTCTCCCGGGACACGAGTCCGGAGGCCGAAGCGGTCCAACTCGCGATCCTGCGCGGCATGCCGGCGTGGCGAAAGTGGCAGCTCATCGAGGAGAGCTGCCGTCTGACGGCGACCCTCGTCGAAGCCGGCATCCGGGCTCGCCATCCCGGGGCGTCCGACGAGGAGATCGAGCACCGCGTCCGCGTCGTCGTGCTCGGAGAGGAACTCGCCGAGGCGGTCCGCGCCCGATTGCGCAGAGCCCCGTGAGACCTGCCCTCTGCCATCGCCACTCGCCCTCGATCACGAATTGCTGGCGGTAACGAACCAGGCTACTTCTCCCGCCGGCCTTCTCTCGTCACGGACACGCGCAGCCGTCGCGCGGCCAATCTTCGGGGCCCCAGGTGCCGAGGTCGCCCTCGCCGCAGCCGTTCGCGGCGCGCACGAGGTAGCAGCGGGCGAGGCCGGGGTCGGGGATTGCGGGGATGTCGGCGTGGAGCGCGGTGGTGTCGGTGATGGCGCAGGTGCCCTGCGCCATGAAGTCGCCGGGGTTCTCGCTCACGAGCACGTCGTAGAACAGCGTCGGGTTCTCCTCTCCGGGGTCGAGAGGCGCGTCCCACGAGAGCGTTCGTTCGTCGGCGTGGAAGAGCACCTCGCGAACCTCGGTCGGCACGCGCCAGAGGCTCGCCGTCGTGTCGTCGCAGTCGCCGTGCCAGGGGCCGGAGCCGTCGTCGTCGCAGTCGGATTCGCGCGCGAAGATCCACGCGCGGCCGACGTCGGCGCCCGCCGTGCCGTCGACGGAAGGCGTGCCGACGAGGAACTCGTCGAGGCCATCGCCGGAGAGGTCGCCCGCCGACGCGACGGCGAAGCCGAAGTAGGTCGAGGTGGCAGGTGTCTCCGCGGTGAACGCCCCGAGGTGCGTCGGTGAAGTTCCGCTCGAGAGCAGCACGGCGCGGCCGGCGTTGGTCACGCCGCCGGGGTCGGCGTAGGGCGCGCCGGCGAGCACGTCGGGCAGGCCGTCGCCGTCGTGGTCCCCGACGAGAGCGAAGCTGGAGGAGAGCCGCTCGCCCGTCGCGCCCTGCGCGTCGTAGAGGCGGCGCAGCACCGTGCCGTCGCGCCCCGAGAAGACGATGACGTGGCCGGCGTCCGCACCCGCGGCGTTGTCTCCGTAGATGGCGCTCGCGAGGACCTCCGGCCAGCCGTCGCCGTCGAGGTCGGGGGCGCCGGCGACGGTTTGCGCGGCGTTGTCGCGCGCGTGCGCGCCGGAGTCCACGTAGCGCCGCACGAACGAGCCATCGGCGCCCGAGAAGAGCAGCACGGCGCCGTTGTTTTCGGCCAACGAGTCGTCGCCGGGCTCGCCCACGACGACATCGGGAACTCCGTCGCCCGTGAGATCGCCGACGCCGGCGAGCGAGGCGCCGAGGCCGTCGTAGATGCGCAGGTCGGGGTCGCGGAACTCGAAGAGAACCGAACACGTCCCCGTCGCGCGTTCGTAGCGGAATGCGAAGGCGATGCCGCCGTGATGGACGACGATGTTGCTGTTGAGCCCGCCCGCGAGGATCTCGCGGACGCCGTCGCCGTCCATGTCGACCCACGACGCGAGCCCGTGCTCGTCGCCGAGTCCGTTGTTGGCGGCGTAGGGATCGTCGCAGCGCCCGAGGAGCGAGCAGTCCGTACCAGAGAAGAGAAGCACCGTGTCGTGCCCGGGCGCACCCGCGGCGAAGTCGGGCACGCCGTCGCCGTCGATATCGCCGGTGCCGACGACCGCTCCGCCGATGTTCCGCGCGAACGTGGCGCTCGTCCGGCAGAGCACGCGCTGGACCGCGCCCGAGACGAGCGTGACCTGGCCTTCCTCCCAGCCCGGCGAGTCGTCGCCCGGTGCGCCGATCACGAAATCGGGCACCGCGTCGCCATCGACGTCGCCGATCGACGCGAGCGCGTGCCCGAACTGGTCGAGCGCACGAGGATCGCGATCGTCGATCACGGCGCGTTCGATGACCGGCGTGAATCCCGAGTCGACTCCCGCGCAACCATCGGCGCGGTGATTGCAGACTTCCGTCGCGCCGGGATGCACGGAGCCGTCGCCGTCGTCGCAGTCGCAGGGCGCCATGAACGTGTCGCCGTCGGCGTCGGGGCCTTCGTCGATCGCGGTGTCGCAGTCGTTGTCCTTGCCGTCGCAGAGTTCCGGCGCGCCAGGGTGGATCGTGGGATCGAGATTCGTCGACCCATCGCTCGCGCACGGTGCTTCCCCACAGGCGTCGAATCCGTCGCCGTCCTCGTCCTCGTCGATCGAGCCGTCGCAGTCGTCGTCGCGCACGTTGCACGACTCGAGCGCGCCCGGCGCGACTCCCGCCTGGTAGTCGTCGCAGTCGCCGGCCCACACGCCGATGCCATCGCCGTCGCAGTCGTCCTCGAACGCGACGACGACGATCGAGCCGCGGTCGGCTCCGTATTTGGGCAGATCGTCGTGCGAGGCGGAGAGCACATAGTCGATCGTGCCGTCGCCGGTGAGATCGCTCGATGCGTCCGCGGCGAAGCCCACGAGATCCTCCGCCGCGACGTCCAGCGGGGTGAGTTCGCGCAACACGCTGCCATCGGCGCCGGCGATCGCGAGCACGACGCCGGCGTTGGCGACGCCAGCGGTCGCGTAGGGTGCGCCCGCGACGACGTCGGGCGTGCCGTCGCGATCGAGATCGCCTGCGGCGCGCGTCGACCAGCCCAGGTAGTCGCGAACGTCTCCTCCCGCGCGCCGGGCACGCCAGAGCACGCGGCCGTCGATGGGCGAGAGCGCGATGACCTGGCCCGCATCGAGCGCGTCGGCCTCTTCGTAGATCGCGCCGACGATCAGGTCGGCGACGCCGTCGCCGTCGAGATCCGCCGTCGGCGCGAGCGACCAGCCGAACCAGGCGTTCGCCGTGCCCGCGGGATCGAAGAGGCGGGTCACGAACGAGCCGTCAGCGCCGGAGAAGATCACGACCGCCCCCTGGTCGTAGAGCGCGCCGTCGCGGCGTGGTGCACCGGCCGCGATGTCGGGAATGCCGTCGCCGGTCACGTCGTCGATCGCGGCGAGAGCGATTCCAAGGCGGTCGCTCGCCTGCGGGCTCGGATCGACGAGCGTGCGCAGCAGCGTTCCGTCGACTGGGTCGAAGACGAAGGCCTTGCCCGCTTCGGCGGCGCCCGTGAGATCCGCGTCCGGCGCGCCCGCGAGGATCTCGGCGATGCCGTCCCCATCGAGGTCGGGTCCGCGCGCGAGTCCGTTCTCTTGGCCGAGGTGGTCGTACGTCGCTGCGCTGGGATGAGTCCACGAGAGGATGAGCGGACAGCCGAGCGCGAAATCCCCCGAAAAGACGAGCACCGCGCCGCCGTCGTATGCCGCGCGATCGCTCGTCGGCGCCGACGACGCGAAGTCCGTCGTGCCATCTCCATCGACGTCGCCGAGTGCCGCGACTTGCGAGCCGAGCTGAGCGCCGCCCGCGGCGCTCGTGTCGACCGCCGTGCAGAGAGGTGTCCGCGTGGCGCCCGAGAGCACGACGACGCTGCCCTCCCAGGCGCCGCGCGTCGCGTCGCCGTGGAATCCCACGGCGAGATCGCTCGTGCCGTCGCCGTCGACGTCGCCGAGTGCGGCGATCGCGCGCCCGAAAAAGGGGTCTCCGGGTCGGGGCGAGAGCACCTTCCGCTCGCTGCGCACGGCGGGGCATTCGTCCCCGGCGCCGGACGCACTCTGGGTCGAGACGAGCATGAGAATCAGTGCAGACGCGAGGACGACGAGGACGACGCGGAACCAGCGAGAGGATCGCGCGATGGGCATGGCCGTTCCTCCGACGTATCCGGGGCTCGCGAGAGACCGGGCTCCGGGAGGATCGTTGCGCCGAGAATAGGCGACAACGAGCGGCTAACGTTGGCTAGTCGGAAAAGTCAGAGTCCCGCGAGTTCCTCGAGTCGGTCCGGGTCGAGCACGAAGAGCTTCCGCCCCTCGACGCGGACGATGCCGTCGGCCTCGAGCTTGGCGAGGCAGCGCGAGAAGGTCGGCGCGGTCATGCCGAGCTGGCCGGCGATGAGGTACTTGCGCGCGGGGAGCTCGACGAAGCGCTCGCCGCTGCGCCCTTGCAGCTTGAGGTCGACGAGCATGCGCGCGAGGCGCTGCGGAGCGTCGGTGACGGTGAGCCCCTCGACGCGGCCGACCATGCGGCGAATCCAGAGCGAGAGCCCCGCGAAGAGTCCGAGCGCGAACGAGGAGTGCTGGGCGATGAGCTGCAGGAAGCGGTCGCGTTCGAAGAAGACGAGCAATGAGGCCTCGGTGCAGATCGCGGAGGCGGGATATTCGAGGTCCTCGAAGAGCGCGGCCTCCGCGAAGTGATCGGGGGGACCGACGAGGTGGAGCACGGTCTCCCGGCCGTCGGGACCGACGCGGTAGACCTTCACCATGCCATCGACGACGAGGTAGAAGCCGCGGCAGGTGTCGCCGTGCGCGAAGATCGTCTCGTCCTTGCCGTAGGCGCGCTCGTTGCCGCAGGTTTCGAGCAGCGCGAGGTCGGGCTCTTTGAGCCGGCAGAACATCGGGCTCGCCGCGATCGCGGCCCGAGCGTCGTCGCTGAGTGACACGTGCGCTTCCTCCGCGGTCGTTCGCCGGCGTCTACTTGATGCCCGACCCCGGCGGCATCTCGCCGTCGACGGTGACGAGCGCGAGCTTCTTTCCCTTCGAGGCGGCCAGCACCATGCCCTGGGATTCGAGGCCGCGGATCGTCGCGGGCTGGAGGTTGGCGACGATGACGACGGTCTTGCCGGTGATGGCCTCGGGTGCGTAGGCGGCGGCGATGCCGGCGACGATCTGGCGGGGTGCGTCATCGCCGACATCGACGGTGAGCCGCAGCAGGCGATCGGCGTCGGGGACGCGCTCGGCCGCGAGGACCTTCGCGACGCGCAGGCGCACCCGCGCGAACTCGTCGATGGCGATGCGTGGCGTCTCGGGAGCCGCGGGCGCCGCGGGCGCGGGAGCCGGGGCCGCCTCGGCCTTGGGACGCTCGATGCGGGGGAAAAGCGAAGGCGGCGGGGCGACGGGGCGTCCGGGCTCGAGCACGCCCCAGCGGCGCAGGTCGTCGAGCCGGGGCGCGACATGATCCTCGGGAATGCCGAGCGCGCGGCGCAGCTCGCCCATCTTGGCGGGCATGACCGGGTAGAGGAGCCCCGAGACGATGCGCAGCGCCTCGGCTGCGGTGTAGATCACCGTCGCCAGGCGCGCCGCGTCGCCCTGCTTCGCGAGCGTCCAAGGTGCGGTCTGGTCCACGTAGCGATTCGTTTCGCGGACGGCCGCCATGACCTTCGCGAGCCCGCGGTCGAGGCTCATCGAGGCGATGTGCGCTTCCATCGCGGGGACTGCCTCGAGGACCACGTCGCGCAGCGCGCGCTCGGCGTCTCCGGTCGTGCTCTCGACCGGCGCGGGTACGGCGCCGCCGAGGTTGCGCTCGGCGATGCGCAAGACGCGGGACGCGAGGTTGCCTAGGTCGTTGGCGAGATCGGCGTTGTAGCGCAGCGCGAAGGCGTCCTCGGTGAAGACGGCATCCTGGCCGAGCGTCATGTCGGCCATGAGGTAGTAGCGCAGCGCATCGACGCCGTGGGCGTCGGCCATCTGCATCGGATCCTTCACGTTGCCCTCGGACTTGGACATCTTGGCCTTGCCGGAGAGCCACCAGCCGTGCGCGAAGATCATGTGCGGCAGGGGAAGGCCCATCGCGTGGAGCATCGTGGGCCAGTAGACGGTATGCGTCGTGAGAATGTCCTTGCCGATGAGATGCAAACTCGCGGGCCAAGTCGCCTCGAAGCGCGCGTCGTCGCGCCGGTAGCCGATGGCGCTGATGTAGTTCACGAGCGCGTCGAACCACACGTAGCACACGTAGTCGCGGTCGAAGGGCAGCTCGATGCCCCACGGCATGCGCGTCTTGGGCCGCGAGATGCAGAGATCACCCAAAGGCTGGCGCAGGAAGCCGAGCGTCTCGTTGCGGCGGTACTCCGGCTGGATGAACGTGGGGTTCGCGTCGATGTAGTCGATGAGCCACTGCTGGCGCTGGCCCATCTTGAAGAAGTAGTTCTTCTCGGTGATGCGTTCGACCGCCTTGCCCTCGGGGCTCTTGCCGTCGACGAGCTCTTTCTCGGTGTAGAAGCGTTCCTCGGACACCGAGTACCAGCCCTCGTACTCGCCGCAGTAGATCTCGCCGCGGTCCCAGAGGTCTTGCAGGATCTCCTGGACGACGGCGGTGTGCCGCGCTTCGGTCGTGCGGATGAAGTCGTCGTTGGTGATCTCGAGGCGCTTCCAGAGGTCCTGGAAGCGGACCACCGTGCGGTCGGCCTGCTCGCGAGGGGGCACGCCAGCGCGCTGCGCGGCCTCGAAGACCTTCTGGCCGTGCTCGTCGGTGCCGGTCAGGAAGTGCGTCGGCACGCCCAGCAGGCGGTGATAGCGCGCGAGGACGTCGGCCAGGATCGTCGTGTAGGCGTGGCCGATGTGCGGCGCGTCGTTGACGTAATAGATGGGCGTCGTGACGTAGAAGTTCTTCATGGACCGTCTCGATGGGAAAGAGCGCATCATGGCGTGCGCCCGCGTACGGGGCAAGGGCGGGAGGCGGCGCGCACGAAAAGAGGGGGCCGCGAGTCGCGGCCCCCTCGGGAGTCGATCCTCGCGGGCCGCGCTTACTTCTTCTTGGCCAGGATCGCGTTCATCTGGCCGATGACGTCGTCCATCAGGCGCATGGCGGCCTTGATGGGCTCGGGCGAGGCCATGTCGACGCCCGCTCCGCGGAGCAGTTCGACCGGCGGCTTCGTCGAGCCCGACTTGAGGAAGGCGAGGTAGGCATCGACCGCGCCGGGCTTCTTCTCGAGAATGTTCTCGGCGATCGCCGTCGCCGCGATGAAGCTCGTCGCGTACTGGTAGACGTAGAAGTCGTAGTGGAAGTGCGGGATGAAAGCCCACTCGGCGCCGTAGATCTCGTCGATCGTCGCGACGCCCTTGTCGTGGCCGTGATAGCGGCGCAGCAGGTCGAGGTAGAGCTTGTTGAGGCTGTCGCCCGTGAGCGGCTCGCCGCGCTCGATCGTTTCGTGAATCGCCAGCTCGAACTCGGCGAACATCGTCTGGCGGAAGACCGTCTGCCGCATGCCCTCGAGGAACTCGCCCATGAGGGCCAGCTTCTCGTCGTCGCTCTGCGCCTTGCCGACGAGGTCCTTGAAGAGCAGCACTTCGTTGACCGTCGAGGCGACTTCGGCGACGAAGGTCACGTAGTCGGAGGTCGGGAAGGGCTGGTTCTTCTGCGAGAGCATCGAGTGCATGAGATGCCCGCCCTCGTGCGCGAAGGTGGACATGCTGTGGTAGTCGTCCTGGTGATTGAGCAGCATGTAGGGATGGACGTCGTAGGCGGCGTCCGAGACGTACGCGCCGCTCCGCTTGCCGGGGCGGGGATAGACGTCGATCCAGCCGGTGTCGAAGGTCTTGGCGAAGGTGTCGACGTACTCCTTGCCGAGCGGCGCGAGCCCCGTCAGCACGAGCTTCTTCGAGGTCTCCCAGTCGTACTTCTGGGACACGCCCGCCACCATCGGCACGTACATGTCGTGATAGGCGAGGTCGTCGAGACCGAGCATTTTGCCGCGCAGCTCGAAGTAGCGATGGAGCGTCGGCAGCGCCGTGTTGATCTCGCTCACGAGCATGCGGTACACGGCGGGGTCGACCTCGGCGCCGGCGAGCGAGGCGTCGAGCGACGAGGGGTAGTTGCGCACCTTCGAGGCGAACACGTGCTCGTTGACGGTTCCCGAGAGCGTCGCCGCGAAGGTGTTCTTGTACTGGTTGAGCGTGTCGTAGAAAGCCTTGTAGGTCGCGATGCGATCGGCACGGTTCCGCGACTGGCGGGCGCGCGTGTAGCCGTTGACGTCGACGGTCAGATCGCTGCCGTCGGCGAGCTTGATCGAATTCCAGCGCAGCTCGGCGTCGCGGAGCATCTCGCCGATCGTCAGCCCGTCGCCGGCCATGCGTGTCGCCTGGCTGATGACGGTCTCGACCTCTTGCGAGCGCACGTGCGGGCGGCGCTTCTCGAGGCGTTCGAAGTAGCGCCGGTACTCGGCCATGGCGGGGTCTTTCAGGTAGCCCTGCAGCTTCGCCCGGTCGATCGCGAGCAGTTCGGGATCGATCCAGGCGAGGCGCGCTTGGAGCTCCGAGAACATGAGCATCATCGACTGACGCATGCCCTGCGGAGCGGATTCGCGGAGGTCCTGGTCGGCGCGGAAGCTGGCGTAGCCGTAGAGGCGCTTGGCCTCCTTCTGCAGGTCGAAGAAAACCTTCATCGCGTCGGCGAGCGTCTTCGCGCTCTCGCCGAGCTTGCCCTTGTAGGGCTCCATGCGCGCCGCCTGCTGGATGAATCCCTGCTTCGCGGCCTCCCACTTCGCGTCGTCCGCGTAGATGGGCGTGAGATCCCACATCGTCGCCTTCTCCGTCGCCGCGCCGCCCGCCGCGAGGGCGAAGCTCAGCGAACACACCGCGATGAGCGCGGACGCGACGAGGAGTCGCGATTTGGAAAGCTTCCTCTCATTCATGATCACTGACCCTCCTCGCGCTACCAGGTGCCGTAGCGCGGATCCTGTTCGATCACCGCGAGGAAGCGCTCGATGGCGCGCGCGAGCTGGGTGTCGCTCGCTCCGAGCGTGTCCTCGGCGGGTGGGCGGGGAACGACGAGATCGGGCACGAAGCCGTTGTTTTCCATGTTCGTGCCGCTGCCCGCGACATAGAAGCCGCGGAAGGGTAGGCGCAAGAGACGGCCGTCGAGCAGGCGCGTGCCGCCCGTCGAGATCACCGCGCCGAAGGTCGGGGTGCCCGCCGTCAGGCCGCGGCCGAGCGTCTGGAACGCCCAGGAGAAGATCTCCGCGTTCGAGTAGGACTCTTCGTCGCAGAGCGTGATCGCGGGCCGCGTCCACGCGGCGAAGGGGAGCCGGCTCTGCGGATACGCGCGCGTCGAGGCAGGCGCGCCTCGCGGGATGGTGAAGGCGTGGCGCTGCACTTGCAGCACGGCCATGAGGTAATCGGTCGTCCAACCGCCGCCATTCGAGCGCACGTCGATGACGAGCCCTTCCTTGCCTTCGGCGGCCGAGAAGAGCGCGCGCTCGAAGCCTTCGAACGATTCGATGTCCATGCTTTCGATGTGAATGTAGCCCAGGCGTCCGCCCGAGAGTCTCTCGACGAGCCGCTCGCGCTCCCGCACCCACGTGCGATAGCGGGCCACACCCTGCTCCGCGAGTCCGATCGGCTCGACGATGGCGGTGCGGCGCGCGCCGTCCTTGCCTTCGATCTCGAGTCGTACAGGTCGGCCGGCCGTGTCCGTGAAGAGTGCGTAGACGTTGGTGGCCGTGTTCACGGGGCGGTCATCGACCGCGAGCAGGCGTTCGCCGGGAACGAGGTTCACGTCGCGTCGCGTGGCGGGGGTGTCATCCAGGACGGCTCGCACCGCGATGCCCTTGCCGGGCGCGTCGGGGTCGAAGAGGACGCCGATGCCGCCCGTGCGCTCTCCCGCGGGCGGGCCGAGTTCTCGATAGCCCATGTGCGAGGCGTTGAACTCGCCGAGGAAGCCGTTGACGACATCGGAGAAATCGCGCTGCGTCGCTGCGGCGAGCGCCCATGGCCGGTAGACCTTCGCCAGTCCCGGCGCATCGATGCCGTGGAAGTTCGGGTCGTAGAAATTCTCGGAGATCTTGCGCACGGCTTCGTCGAAGACCGCCGCGCGGCGTTCCGCTTCGACGCGCTCGTAGCGCGCCTCGAAGGGCACCGGATCGCCGGCTTTGCCGGTGGGGTCGATGCGCTTGATCGTGCCGCCCTTGGCGACGAAGAAGATCGTCTTGCCGTCCTTCGTGAACTGCGGCGCGCCGGGGTCGGTTTCTTCCTTGGTGACCTGCTGCAGATCCTCGCCGTCGAAGCGCACGCTGTAGAGGTCGCGCTTGCCGTCGGGCGCGGCGGTGAAGTACACGCGCTTGCCGTCCTTCGCCACGAAGGGAGATCCCTCGTCGCCGAGCGACTTGGTGAGCGGGCGGGCGCGCTCCCAGAGCCGGTCGAAGTCGATCGCGACGGTGGGCAGCTTCTGCGCCTCTTCCTTGGCCTCGTCCTTCTCGCTCTCGTCGCTCTTTTCGTCCTTCTTGGATTTCTTCTTCGACTTCGCCGCGTCGTCGTCTTCTTTCCCTGCTGCCGCGGGCTTGGCCTTCGCCTCGTCCTTCCAGAGCTTGAGCCACCCCTCGGGCGTGTGCTCGTCGTCGGCGCGCGTCAGCCAGACGCCCCAGACGTCCATCGTGTCCTGGTGGCGCTTGGTGAGAAAGACGAGCCGGCGGCCGTCCGGCGACCACGCGGGTTGGGTGTCGTCGTCGGGGTGGCGGCTGACGTTGTAGGCCTCGCCCCCTGCGACGGGAATGATGAACACGTCCGAGTTGAACGAGACGTCGGTCCTCGAGAACGCGAGCCATTGGCCATCGGGCGAAAAGGCGAGGTCCGATGGGTACCAGTGCTCGAAGAGCACGCGCTCGTCCTTGCCATCGACGGTGGCCACGACGACATCGCCCCGGTTGCGGAAGAAAGCGAGCGTCTTGCCGTCGGGCGAGAGCAAGGGCGCGCGCTCATTGGCGGCCGTTGCGACGACCGGTTCCGTCACGAAGGTGTGGCTCTCGCTCCAGCCGAGCGCCTCGTCGGCACGGCGCACGCGGTAGATGTCGTCCTGACCCGCGCGATCGGTCGTGAAATAGAGCGCCTGACCGTCGTGCGACCACACGAGATCGCCCTCGCGCCCCGCGGTCGCGGTGACGCGGACCGTACGCGGCGGTGCGATCTCCTGGTCGTCCTTGCTGCGGATACCGACGACGAACACGTCCGCGTCGACCAAGAACGCGGCGGTTTCGCCATCGGGGCTGATCACGAGGCCGGACGCGCCCTGGCGCGCCACCTCGCGAGCGATCGGGTCCAAGAGCCAATCCGCGGGCGCGCTCACGGGGACGCGCTTCGCGGCGCCGCCCGTTGCGGAGACGGTCCAGAGTCCGTCTTCCCACTCGTAGGCGACGAGCGGCGCGTTGGCGGCCGCGCGCGGCGCACGCACGCCCGTGACCGCGTGGGACGTGAGCGCGACGTCCTCGCCGGTCTTCAAATCGAGGCGGTAGAGGTTCTTGGGGCCGCCCTTGGTCGATAGATAAACGAGAACGCCGTCGCCGATCCACGAGGGTTCGTCGTCGTCGCCCTCGAATGTCGTCAGCGCGCGGAGCGTGCCGTCGGCCTCGCGCAGCCAGAGATCCCGGTTCGCCGAACCTCGGTAGCCCTGGCGATGGGTGTCGGTGCCGCCGCGCACGAAGACGACGCGCCGGCCGTCCGGTGAGAGGCGCGCCGCGTGCGCCAGCGCTTCCTGTTCGAGGCGGGGCGTTCCCCCATCCACGGAGATCGAGTAGAGCGCGGGCGTGCGCCGGATCGATTCGTCGCGCCGCGAGACGAACAACACCCGCGTGCCGTCCGCGGTGAAGTCCACCGGACGATCGGCCCACGAGGCGTGCGTGAGGCGCCGGGGCGGGAGGGACCCGTCGGCAGCCATCACGAAGATGTCGTCGTTCCCGAAACGGTTCGACGAGAAGGCGATGAGCTTGCCGTCGCGGGACCAGACCGGGTGCCCGTCGTAGCTTGCGTGAGCCGTCAGCCTTGCCGCGACGCCGCCGCCACTGGGGACGATCCAGAGGTCGCCTTGCCAGGAGAACGCGATCGAGGTGCCGTCAGGCGAGGGAGAGGGATGACGGGGGAGAACGACGTCCGTGCCCGCGAGGGCGGAGACTCCGAAACCCGCGAGCAGACACGCCGCGGCGGCGAGGACAGCGATCTTGTTCATCGGCTCCTTCCAGGGACCGCGCGAGGCGCGTCCGGGGAACAGGCAGACGGGAGGGCGATGCTACACCGCCCGGCAGCCGGGAGCGCGGGACGCTCCCGGCGAGGGAGGGTGGACGGGTGGCCTCGCGGGCTCGGCGGTCAGCAGCCCCAACGAGCGCCGTGGAGGCGGCGAACGAACTCGAGCGCCGTCTTGGTTTCGGCGCGAACTTCTCCTTCGGGGTGCGGCGCCTCGGCCCCGGCGAACGCCTCGACCGTGCGCCGCACGCTGCGGGCCAGCGCATCGACGTCGTAGCCGCCTTCGAGCGCCGCGACCAACTTGCCGCCGGCGTGGCGCTCCGCGATGCCGCGGACGACCGACGCGAGGTGTGCAAAGCCGTCGTCGCTCAAGCGCATCGAACCCAGGGGATCGTCGGCGTGCGCATCGTAGCCCGCCGAAACGAGCACGAGCTGCGGCCGGAATCGCCCGGCGACCGGCCCGAGCACGCGTTCGAAGACGAGAGCGCAGTCGGCGTCGCCGGCGCCCGCCGCGAGGGGCACGTTCACGGTGTACCCCTCGCCGGCGCCGCGCCCCGTCTCATTGAAGAACCCCGTGCCCGGATAGAGCGGATGCTGATGCACGTCGAAGACCAGCACGCGTGGGTCGGCCTCGAAGACGTGTGCGGTGCCGTTGCCGTGATGGACGTCCCAATCGACGACGAGCACGCGCTCGTAGCCGAGCGCCTCGATGGCGTGCGCGGCACCGATCGCCAGGTTTGCGAGCAGGCAGAAGCCCATAGCACGCCCCGTCTCGGCGTGATGCCCGGGCGGACGCACGAGCGCGAAGGCCGCGCCCGCCTCGCCGTGGTGGACCGCGTCGATGCCGGTCGTGACCGCTCCGGCGGCGAGGCGCGCGAGGTCGACGCTCTCGGGCGAACACGGAGTGTCGGGATCGATCCAGCCTGCGCGTCCGCGCAGCCCCGCGAGCGCCGCGAGATGCGCGCGGTCGTGAACGCGGGCAAGCGCTTCGTCGGTGGCGGAACGGGGTGCGACGACGGCCGTCCCCGCGACGGGACGCTCGCTCAGCATCGCGAGGATCGCGAGTAGCCGCTCGGGCCGCTCTGGATGACCGGGTCCCGTGAGGTGACGCGAGAGCGCGTCGTCGGTGACGAGCTGGACCTTCGCGGTCACGCGTGTTCCTCCATCGGATCGAGGTCGAGATAGCGCGAGAGGAAGGCGATGGCGCCGTAGAACGGAATCGTGTCGACGAGCGCCGCGACGAGCTTGAACGCGTAGTTGCTCGCGAAGAGCGTGCCCATCGTCGCGAGGGCGATGTCGCCGCGCGCGTAGGCCGCGCCGAAGGTGATGCCGATCACCGCGACCGAGTCGACGAGTTGGCTGACGATCGTGCTGCCGTTGTTGCGCAGCCAGAGATGCCGGCCGCCCGTGACGCGCTTCCAGAAATGGAAAAGCTGGACATCGCAGAACTGCGCCGCGAGATACGCGATCATTGACGCGACGACGGCGCCCGAGGTGCAGGCTTGGAGAATCGTGAAGAGTTCTGTCGGACCTTCGAGGATGCGTCCATCGGGCAGCCCGACGGGTTCCGCGAGAATGAGCACCTGCCAGGGCGGCTGCGCCGCGGCGGGTACGGATGGCAGGAGCGCGCCGAGAAAGAGCACCGCGACGACGAAGACGTTGAGCCCGAAGCCCACCCAGACGAGTTCGGTCGCACGCCTGCGGCCATAAAGCTCGCCGATGATGTCGGTGCAGAGGAAGGTGAGCGGGTAGGGCAGCACGCCCACGGCGAGCGTCAGCGGTCCGAGGTGGACGAAGCGCGTCAGGCCGATCACGTTGAGCAGCACCATCGCGCCGAGAAAAAGCCCGGCAAGCGCGAGAAAGACGCGCTCGCGGCGCTTGGCGATGTGAGGCGGAGGCGGGGCGGCGGTTGGCGTGTCGGCCATCATGCCCGGATCATAGCGGCCGCGTCGGATCTGGGTAGGCGGGCAGGAACTCCGCCTCGCGATCGGGAACCGGAAGCCCCGCCGCGAAGCCGTAAAGCGCTTGGTAGCGGTCGTCTTCGATGCCGATCGCCGTGTGCAGCGCGCGATCGTCGAAGAGCCCGAGCGTCACGCCGCCGAGTCCGGCTGCGGCGCTCGCGAGCAGCAGCGCGTGGCCCACGGCGCCAGCTTCCTGCAACTGCGCGCGGTAGAACGAAGCGCCGAAGCGTTCGAGCGGCTCGTGGAAGCGCGCGAGGAGGGCGATGGTGATGGCGCCATCGGCGGCGAGCGCCTGGTCGCCGAAGGCGGCGCGCGCTATGGCTTTGTGATCGCCCGCCGCGATGCGCAGCAGGCGAACACCGGGCGGTTGGTCGAGCGCCGGAACAAAGGCCAGGGCGGGAGATCGCAGCGCCTGCTTCAAGTCGTTCTCGTCCTCCGCGGTCCGCGACGCGACGTAGAGCCCCGGCTCGAGGCCGAAGGATCGATGCACGAAGACGGCGGCGTGGATCGCCGGAGGCCACGGCAGCGCCGTGAAAGGCACGCGATTCGCGGCGGGCACGGCGGTGCGGAGGATGTGATAGAGGATCTGCCGCGGCGGCGCGGTGCGGGCGTCGAAACGACGCGCGCTCCGCCTGGCGCGGATCGTCTCGCGCGCCGAGACGAGGAACCAGAGCGGATCGTGATCTTCGGGCGGCCGCGCGTGCGGAACGGCGAAGGGCTCACTCGTGCGGGGCGCGAGGTCCTCGTCGATATCGCGGAAGTCGTCGTCGTCGCCAGCGCTGGTAGGCGCGAGCGCGCGCAGGGCGTCCTCCCACGAGCAACGCTCCCTGTCCTGGGTATCCGGCGCGAGGAAGAGCGCGACCTCGCCCGACTCGCCCCGCGCGCGTTGGAAGCCGAAGAGCGCATCGAGTGCCGTCGCGGGCACGGCGTCGAGCAGGTTCGCGCGGTAGCCGAGCGCGGAAGCGGCGATCGTCACCGCGGCGATCGCATGGCCGAGATCGAGGTGCGCCTCGCGGTACCAGCTCGACCCGAAGCGCTCACGGGCGCGATGGCGGTCGAGGCCGAGGCCGACGAGCAGCGCGGGACCTTGCGCAAGGGCGTCGAAAGGTGCGGCCAGCGCGCGATGCGCGGCGAGTGCGTGCGTGCGCGGATGGTAGCGGAAGACCGCCGGCGCGCCGGAGAGGCCGTCGATCGCGGGAAGCGCGACCGACGCGAGCACGGCGTTCAAGCCGGTCGCCGAGGGCGCGACGCGTAGCTCTGCGAGCGAGTTCTCCGTGCGCCGCCAGGCGCTGACGGCGAGGCTGTCGTAGAGCAAGTGCGCGACGAAGGCGCGGTCGAGCGGACGCGGGGGCACACGTCCGAGCGTGAGCACGTCGCCCAGTTCCGGCTCCGGCGTCGGCGGGATCTGTTCCAGCGCGATCTCGGGACCAGTGCCGCCGGAATCGAGGCTCGGCCTCGGCGCCGGAGAGCCGGGCGACGCGTCCCTGCGCCGCTTCGATTCCTCGTGGCGCGCGAGCATGCGCGCGAGGCGGGTCTCGCGATCGCTCACGGGGCGACCAGATTCAAGAGCTTGCCGGGCACGTAGACGACCTTGCGGATCGCGCGGCCCTCGAGGTGGCGCGCGACGTTGGGATCGGCGAGCGCGCGCTCGCGGGCGACGTCCTCGCTCGCGTCTTTGGGCAGCACGATTTTGCCGCGCACCTTTCCGAGCACTTGGACGACGATCTCGACTTCGTCCTCGACGAGCGCGCTCTCGTCCCAGGCCGGCCAGGGCGCGCGCGCGAGGCTGCCGTCGTGACCGAGGCGGTGCCAGAGTTCCTCGGCGACGTGCGGGGCGAGGGGCGCGAGCATGAGCACGAGTGGCTCGGCGACGGCGCGCGGGATGCGCTCTAGGGCGACGAGTTCGTTGTTGAGCTCGATGAGACGCGCGATCGCGGTGTTGAAGCCGAGGCGCTCCATCGACTCAGTAACCGCCTTGATCGTGCGGTGGAGCTGACGCCAGAGCTCGGGCGAGGGCGGCTCGTCGGCGACCCGCCATGCGCCGTCGTACTCGCCGACGAAGTTGCGCCAGAGGCGCTGCAAGAAGCGGTGCACGCCGACGATGTCGCGCGTGTTCCATGGCTTGCTCGCCTCGAGCGGGCCCATGTACATCTCGTAGAGCCGCAGCGTGT
>CAZPJJ010000030.1:0-18195 GCA_964586535.1 uncultured Acidobacteriota bacterium
CTCTACTCAGCCCCCTCGAAGTGTTCGAACTTCGGCGCGCGACCCCAACACAATGTCCGGTAGCGGCCGAACTACCGTGTATTGTTTCGTGCGACTTGTCCGATCATGTCCGCGCGCATTCGGTGCGCCGAAGTTCGAACACTTCATATGCCATGGGAGGTTGCTCGCGTTCGGCGTATCTCTCCCCGACCGGTACCCGTTCCCGCTCCAGGAGGATGCCAGCATGCCTTCGGCCACTCTTCGCGCTTGCGCCCGCACCGCCCTCCTTCTCACCCTTGTCGGCGCCCTGCTCGCTCCCGGGCTAGCTCTCGCCGCAGACGTCATCAATCCGGCAGCCGTCGAGGGGCTCTTCGTCGAGAAGAGCGGCACCGACGTATTGCTGACCTGGACGGACGTCGCGACGGATGCCGCCGGCAACACCGAGTCGATCAGCTTCTACCGCGTCTTCCGCGGCACCGACCCGGCCTTCGTGCCCGACAAGCAGACCGGCTCGAACGAGATCGGCACGAGCGCGAGCGCGTCGTTTCTCGACGCGGGCGCGGCGATCGATGGCATCACGTACTTCTATCGCGTGAGCGCGGTGGACGCCGCGGGCAACGAGTCCGCGACGAAACCCTCGCGAGCCACGACGCCCCCCACACTCACCGGCGCCTGGACGGACACCTCGATCGACCTCGATTGGACGGGCGCCGCGCCCGTGGACGAGATCACGGGCTATCGCGTCTACTACGGCAAGCGGTCCGGTCAATACGAGTTCGTCGACGACGTGGGCCTGACGAACGCGCACTCGCTCACCGGACTCGAGCTCTGGGTGAATTGGTATGTCGCGGTCACGGCCGTCGACGTCCACGGCAACGAGTCGGCATTCTCGAACCAGCACATCGACGCGATCGCCGGGCGCGTGCGCGTCATGGCGCACGACGAGGACCGCCTCTGCTGGGGCGCCTCGAAGTGCACGCCCACCGATTCGCGCAAGGTGCAGCGCTCAGACGGCTGGGAACTCATGGTGCCCACGGCCTTCCCCGAGGGCGAGTGGAAGCGCGTGCTCGTGCGCTACACGCTCGACTCGCGCCTCTGCGAACCGCCCGCCGGCCAGAACGTCACGCGCTGCGGCTCGGGCAATCCCTGTCTCTATCCGCCCTGCAACGGTGGATACAACACCTGCGGCGATCCCTGGGACCGCACCGCGTACCTCTATCTCGTCCTCGACGACTGCGTCGCCCAGGGCGGTAGCTGCCGCACGAACAACAATCTGGAGTTGATCCACGCCGTGACGCCCTTCGGCACCGACGCGCCGCCGCCCAACGGTACGGGCATCGTGCCGCCCCGCGTGCTCACCTTCGACGTCACACCCTACGCGCCGCTGCTCACGGGCGAGCGCCACGTCGGCGCGTTCATCGGCCACTTCGTGCAGGCTGGTTGGTATGTCACGGTCCAGTTCGAGTTCAGCGAGCGGCCCGACGAGGCGTCGCCGAAACCACCCGCGGATGGAATCCAGGTGCTCTTCTTCGGCAACCAGAGCCCGCCGACTGCCACGGTGTCGATCCCTGCGAATGCCACGCAGGTTTTCACGCGACTCTTCACGACGGGCCACGGCGGCAGCCCCTTCTGCAACGGCGGCACGCGCGACGGGCTCTCCTGCGATGGCGGCTGCCCCGGCGGTTCCTGCCAGAACTGCGACGAGTTCTGCCAGCGCACGAACCAGATCCTCGTCGACGACGCGGTCGCCTGGTCGGCGATTCCGTGGCGCACCGATTGCGCATTCGAGCCGGGCACGGGGCAGTTCTGCCTCGGCGGCTGGAACTCCTGCGGCACCTGCATTTACTCGCGCGCGGGTTGGTGCCCGGGCTACATCGCCTGTCACACCAACGCGCCCTGCGACAACGACCTCGACATGACTCCGCACCTCGCACCGGGCGGCACTTACCAGGTCGACTACAACGTCACGCCGCTCAACGGAAGCTGGGACGTGAGTCTCGTCGCCTACTGGTACGAGGACTGATCTGGGCCATGCCGTCTCGCCACCGGGTTCCAGGGGCGGCTCGGCGTGAACGAGGCGTGGGCGGGAGAATCCTCTCGCCGTAACGTCTCTCGTTCGGCGGGGCGGTCCGTGCGCCGCACTCCACCGAGGAGGCCGGCCCATGATCGAACGGGTCCAGCGGGTACTGCTCGTCGCCGCGCTTCTCGCCGCCTCCGCGCTCGCCGTCACAACCTCGGCGTTCGCGATGCCGACGATCACCAAGGAGCCCTACAAGCTCGATGCGCAAGGCGTGCGCTCGGCGCTCTCGACCGATCCCGCGCAGCCCTCCGTGTTCACGTGGAGCGCGAACGAGCGCATCCTGTGGTGGGCCTTCTCATCGTCCGCGGACAACGGCCTTCCCTCATCGACGTGGCATGTGCGTCCGGTCGCGGGCGGCGACGTGACCGATTATCCCGCCGGCTGGTGCCCGGACGGCGTCCTGCGTTTCTGTGCGAACCCCGAGGCTGAACTGGAAGCCGGCGACTACGAGTTCTGGGCAATCGCCACCGACGACGAAGGCAGCGACGTCTCGGCGACTTACTACATTCGCATGGCGTTCCCGCCGGTCGTCGCTACGAACTATCACCCCGTCGAGCCCGAGTTCCTCGGCAAACTCGCGCGCGCGGAGCGCACGGGCTTCAATTTCGGCGCGATCGCTCACGGGATCGTCGACTCGCCCGAGATCGACGGCTGCGACAACCCGAGCATGTTCTACGGCAACGGCAGACTGCATTTCATCTTCGGCGACCCGAGCGTCTACACCGAGGATCCCGCCACCGGTAACCGAGAGCTGCGCGGCGCGCTGGCGTTCACCGATTCGATCGTCCCCGAGCGCGGAATCGATCTCGCTCACCACCGCAACTGGGTGATGGACGAGACGACGCGCACCGCAAAGTCGATCATCAACACACTGCCCGGCACGTCGCGCCCTAACAACACGGGTGGGGCGATCGTCCCGCACGGCGACGGCCACCGGCTCTGGTTCGCCGTGTACGACTACGGCAGCGGGCCCCGGCCGTCGTACCAAAACTACTACCAGGTCTCGATCGTCTACACCGACGACGAATTCGCCACGCCCGCGGTGCGCGACGAGGATCTGATCCTCTGGGACAAGGACGATCCTGGAAACGGCCCCAACAACCCCGACCCCTACCTCGGCTATCACATGCGCGTGTTCAAGGATCACCTCTACATGATGATCCCGCGCGAGGGCGGCTCGGATCCGGTGTTGCTGCGCTGCCGCTTGGACGAACTCGCGAACGCCAGTCTCGCCAACTGGCGCTATCTCGTCTCGGTTGATGCGAGCGGCACCGCAACGTGGTCGGCGAGCGGCGTGACGCGAGGGCAGATCTCGCAGGCGGGCTTCCCGACGGTTGATTTTGGCGGCGGCGATGCGAGCATCGTGACGTCGTCGACGTGGAATCCGTACCTCAATCGTTGGGTGGCCTTCCCCGCGCTGGGCACTAAGGTCTGGATCGCGCGCCACCTCTGGGGTCCTTACGAAGAGCTGACCCTACCGCGATTCTTCTGGATGAAGCAGTTCGTGCAGTACTACGCGTTGTTCACTCACGAACTGCTGCTCGGCGGCAACGGCGAGTGGATGTACCACGCGCAGGCGCGGAGCTGGCAGCCGCTGAGCTACTACGGTACCTACCATCAGCGCCTACGGCTTCGGGATAGACTCAAGCTCAGCGTGTCGCCCAAGACCGGCATCGCGGGCGACACGCTCACGATCACCGCCGTCAACGACACCGGCCTGGCCGCGCCACCTGCGCAGAACGTTTCGGTCACCGTCGACGGCAACCCCGCGACCTTCGTGTCTCAGCAAGGTGACGAGTTCACGTTCACTTATCAGCTCACGGGCGCCGAGAACGGCGGCGAGGTGGGACTGATCGACGTCGCCGGCGTCATGGACGTGCCCTACGCGCCGGGGTCTGTGATGCGCGCGACGCGCGACGTGGCTTTCGTCGCGAATCACCGCAACGAGTTGAGCGCCGCGATCACCGCACCCGCACCGGGCACGACGGTCAGCGGCTGGGCCGAGATCGCCGTGAGTGCCTCGTATGCCGTGGGACCCGAGACGCTCGCACCTCGAGAGCCCGACGTGAGAATCCTCAAGACGGAGCTGCGTCACGTGGGTTCCGTCGAGGAAGTGCTCGACACCGCCATCGATCCGCCCTATGCGCTGCACGTCGACACACGACGTTTCGCCGACGGGCCGCAGACCTTCAAGGTGGTCGCCTACGACACGCTCGACCGCCGCGGTATCGCGACGATCGTGCTCGATGTCAGCAACGGCGCGCAGCCCGCCGTCCCCGGCAACCTCCTTGCCGACGGTACGATGGAGAGCCCCGACACGAGCGCATGGCAGCCCGTATCCGGCGCGACGCTGGCCAAGATCGATGGCGCCGAGCACCGCAGCGGCGTGCGCTCGATGCGCGTGAGGTCCTCGACGCCCGCATCGTGGGTGGGAATGCGACAGGTCGTCATCGGGCTCGCTGGCGGCGAGCGGTTGCGGCTCACTGGCTGGGCGCGGCTGAAGAGCAACTACACCGGTCAGATGCGCTGGATCGTGCGCGATGCCGCGGGCGGCACGCTCAGCTCGCACTACGCGTCGTCCTACGGCTATTTCAGGCGCGTCGACCACGAGTTCGTCAATCCTGCGGGCAACACGGAGCTGCGCATCGACGCGCTCGTTCGCGACGGCGGCACCGAGGGCGTCGTCGCCGGTTCGCCGGTGACGCAGGTCGAGGCCGTCCTCGACGACATTACGCTTCACGCTTCGTGTCAGCCGATCGTCGAAGCCGCGCGCGACGTGCGTTGGGAACCCAGCGCGGGGGGCACGTCCGTCATCGTGACCTGGACACCCAGTCCCGACGTCAACGTCGAGTTCTATCGCGTGCTGCGGCGGAGCGTGGAGATGGGTTTGGACGGCGCCTGGGAGAGCATCGGCGAAGTGCGTGCGCACGCGCGCGAGTACGTCGATACGGTGCTCGGCGGAGCCGCGCCGGAAAGCCTCGAATACGACATCGTCGCCGTCGACGGCATGGGCCGCACCAGCGCGGACGTACCGCCGCTCGGCGAGATCTCCGACGTGCGCGCCGGCGAACCGCCGCTGCTCGTCGATCGCGATGCGGGCAGCCTCGTCGTCGAGCGCGATAGCGCCGCCGTGGTCTACAACGTTCACGCCGACGCGCTCGGCTCGTGGTACTCGCCCTCCGCCGGCGAGGGCTCCGTTTGCGGCATCACGCAGTGGACCGACAACGGTGACGGCACCGTCACGCTCGACTACGACATTCCGCCCAACTCATGGGTCGTCGTCACCGCCTCCGATGCCTGCCGCGAAGCCTCCGCCGGCACCGCGAGCGATGGCACCTCGCGCGACGCCACCGCGCAATGGACCACCTGCGGCTCCTGGACACCGTAGGCGGGCAGCACGGCTGCTCGCTGTCGGCCCGGATCGCGCATAGCAGCGGTCGCCGTACTCCGTTCGCATCTGCGTTGCAGCTTCTTCATCCTCACGACGCCATCGACTCTCACATTGCACTCGTTCCTGATTGATCCGTAAGCGTGTCACCCCGCAGAATCCTCGTGACCAGCAGCACGACGGTGAACTTCGGAACGCCGTTCGTGGAGGACGAGACGATGCTCTCCGCCGCTGGCCCTCGGGATTCCGCCGTGCAGACGCGAGAGCCGAATCGCCGGCCGCGTCATCGAAAGAGCGGACTCGTCGCCCGCTGTGCTCTCGCTCTCCTCACCACTCTCTCCATCGCGATCGCCCAAAGTGACTCTCCCGTGGCGCCATCCGTCACGACGGGCGCGCGCGAAGTGGTTTCCGGCGGTACGCTCTGTCTCTGCGTCGATTCGTCCGAGGAAGCACGCGACGTTCGCGTCATCCTCGGGCGTCGTTCCGCCGAGATCGTCGCCCGCTCCGCCGGGCGCATCGACGTAAGTCCTCCCGAAGCACTCGAGGCCGGAACTCATATCGCGCGCGTCGCCATCGCGGGTGTCGAAGGCGAGTTGCTGGCACACTCCTTCACGCTGCTGCGGGTCGAGGCGTCGATCGACAGCGACCGCCTGCGCCGCCTACAGGCGACAGATATGCGCCTCGCGGTGCGGGGAACGCGCGAACCGCGGCGTTTCCGCGTCGTCAACCGCAGCCCGTCGATCGTATCGGTAGCGGGCGGCGACGATCAGATCGTCACCACCTCGGGAGGGCGCGACAACGCAGTGAAACTCCGCGTGCAGGGACTCGCGCGCGGAGATTTCCAGGTCGACTACGAGTTGCTCGACGTGCCTACATGTCCCTGTGAGGGGCCGCCCCTAGCGATCAGCGAGCGAGACGCCGCGGACGCTTCGATGGCGTCGCAGCCCGCCGAGTCGATGCCTGCCGAGGCATCCGCGGACCCTCCCGAGCGGACGCCGCTTCCCGAAGAACCGGCGACGCCGTCCGCGGAAGGTGCGCCGTCCGGCTGGCCGCCACGCGCCGGCACTCCGCCGGGCGATCGCACGACATCCTCCACGCCGCCGGGCTCCATCGTCGCCGACGCCGGTCTCGCGCCTCCCGCCGAGCCGGACGGCCCTTGCGACTGGGTTCGCGTGCGCTTCCAGATCCTGCTTGACGGATTTCCACTTCCGGACATCGACGGGCTCTGCGGGAAGGCCGCCGCCTGCGTCGAAGCGGTGCGCGCGAAGCAAGCGGCCGAAGATGCCCGTGCGGCCCGTGATGCCGCCCAGCGTACGAAAGAGCGCATCGAACGCCAGAAGGCGCGATTCGACGACTACCTGCGCTCGGATGCCGCGCGCCGGAATACCGCCGGCGATCCAGCTCTCGCGGAGCACTACCGCAACGTCCAGGCGGACGACGCGAAGTCGCTCGCGGACGCCCAGTCCGCGCTCGGCGAAGCGGAGCGAGCACTGGCCGATGCCGATGCCGAGGCCGCTCGAAGCGCCGCGGCCTGCGCGGCCGCGAAAGCCGCGATCGAGGCGGAAATCGCGAGGCTGCGCGCGCTCCTGGAGGCTTGGGAACCCTTCCAACTCGATCTCGCGCGCTGTGTCGAGTGCGAATCGATCGAGATCCTCGACGGTAAGATCCGCGACGTCCTCGAGCGTCTGCGCCGGGCGCGCGCGGCCTGCGAGGATGCTCTCGCCGGCGCCGAGCGCGATGCCCTCGAGCGCGCGCGCGCTGCGAGCGACGCCGCGGATGCCGAGGCCGGCGAGGACGCAGCCGAACTCGAAGCGCAACGCGCCGCGTGTCGTGACATCGCCGCGCAGGTCCATGGCGCTTACGAGAAGTGTTACGAGCGCGCCCTCGAAGGCCTGGACTACGTCGAGGGTGAATCGGAGCGCGGCTACAGGACTCGTCGCCGTGTCGATACCGGCGGCGGGGGTCCCGAACTCGGACCGCCGTTTTTTCGCACCGTCACGGACGCGCGCCGATTTCGCCGCGCCATGGACGACTGCGTCCGCAATCGGCAGGACGGGCGCGTCACGAAACCAAACGCGCTCACCCTGCGGCGCGACCTCAGCAGGTGCGAGCGCAAGGAACGCGCCGCGGCCAACCGCGCCCGGCGAAGCGCGGCGAAGGCCGCCGATGCGGCGCGCGACGAGGAGAATGCGCAGGCGCGTCTCGACGCCGTCCTCGACGCTTTGCGCGGCGCCTTCGACGGGATCGAAGCCGCGCTCGCCGCGTGGCTCGATCACAACGGTGTGACCGCCGAGAAGTGCGAGTTCCGCAAGAAGGAGTGCGACCGCGTGCGCGCCGAAGGCGAGGCCGCCAACGCCGCGGTCCCCGCACCCTGCACGGCAACCGCCGTGCGTGAGCGCGGCGAGAGCGCCGGGGCCCGCGCCCGCGACGCGCTCGCGCGCATGGGGCGCCTCACCCGCGTCGCCTGCGGCGGAGGCCGGGCCGACGGCCACCGCGCGGCCAACGGCGCGGACTCCGTGACGAAGGACGATGGTCTTGCCGACCGCCTCGCCGAGGCCGAAGCGCGCCGCAAGGAGGCCCTGGCGGAAGCGCGACGGTTGCTCGCCGAAGGACGGTGCGAGGAGGCGGCAGCCGCCTTCCGCCGCGCCGCCGCGGCCGCGCGCGAGGCAGCGGAGATCTGCGCGAGCGCGTCGCGGGCGCTGGACGCCGCGGAGGCGGCGGCGGCCAACGCGGAGTCGTCGGCGACCGAGTGCGAGGAGGACGAAGCTCGCATCCTGGCCGAGGAAGAGGCGCACCGGCAGGAGCAGGAGCGCCGCGAGGCCGAGCGCGCGCGCCGCGGCGCCGAGGACGCCGAGCGGGCCCGGCGGCAGGCCCGCGCGCAGGCCGAGGCCGACGCCGCGAAAGCCCGAGCCTGCGAGGCGACCTTCGACGCGATCGCGCGCGAGTACGAACTCTACGACGAAGCGCGCGAACTCCTGGAGGATCTCCACGACAGGGCATCGAAAGCGCTCGACGTTGCGGGGAGCATCGGGCAGGGGGCGGGCGAGGCTGCTGGAGCGACGGCGAAGGGCGCTTCGACGCGCGCGGCTGGTGCGAGCGGAGTCGCTGCCGGAGCGCTGAGCCTCGGTGCCACTGTCTTCTACTGGTGGATGCAAGCCGAACTCACCGACGCCGTCGAGCGCATCGGCCGCGGTCACGAGCGCGAGCTGCTGCGCGCGCAGCTTCTCCTCGAGAACGCCCGCGACGGCGAATGCGGGCGCATCAACTCGCGGGGCGTGACCTACCTCTGGTTCAAGGTGGGCGGTCACTATCGCGTCTTCCGCTTCAGCCACTCGCGCGGCGTCGAGTTCCTCGGCGACCTGGAGGTTGGACGATGAGCGCAACCCCGCTTCGGGTCCTCGCGCTCGCACTCGCCGCGTTCGCCGCGATGGCCGCCGAGCCCGCGTCCGCGCCGCGACGCCAAGCCGACGAAAGCGCCGGTCCCTCGATGAGCTTTCGCTTTGCCGATCGCGGTGCGCGGCTAGTCGTCGAGCTCGTGGACGTGGTCGGGGAGGATCTCCTCCAGCGCCTCGATGACGACCCCTCCGCTGACGACGCCGACGCGCTCGCCGCGGCCTTGCGGGCGCGCCTGACGATCGTGCCCGCGCACGGCGACGCGCACGTCGTGCCCATGACCTGGGACTCCATTGCCGGCGCCATCGTCGTCGACGTGCCCGTGCCAGCGCTGCCCGCCCGATTCAGTGCGTTCGTGACCCTGCCCGACGGACGCCTCGTCACCATCCCGGAGACCGGAATGCGCGAGATGCCGGCGCCCGCGCCCATGCCGCTCTTTCCCGATGCGGACGAGGACGCCTCCGATCCGCCAGCCACGCGCCCGTAGGCGGCGAGCCATGCTCGTCGCATCGTGCGATGCGCGATTCCCGGATCGGAATCCGGAGGCGAGCCGCGGTTGAGGGATGCGGGCAGCACGGCTGCCCGCCTACGCGCGTCACGCGGCACCACGCAAATAACGAAACGAGGGTGACCCGCGCCGGGCCACCCTCGTTTCGGTCACCGATTCCGACGACGGTCACTTGCTCTTGATGAACTCGCCCTTCTTCGGGTTCGTCCAGTTCGTCGCGAACTTCAGCGGCTCCGGTTCGCGGTCGAGAACCACGCGGTCCTTCGGCGAGATCGAGGCCGCGTTCGCGCCCACGGCCTCCGCGACCGAGTACTTTTCGAGGGCCTTCGTCACGCGGATCTGTCCGACCAGTTCTTCCTCCGCGCCCAGCGAGACGCCCGTATCCGGGTCGATCAGTTCCTCGCCGCGCGCGAAGAGACTCAGCGTGTCGCCGACCTGCACGCGGTCAGCGCCCATGTTGATGCGGATCTGGCCGTCCTTGACGTCGATCACGGAGCCTTCGTCCTTCGACGCGCCTACCTGCTTCACCAGTTCGAACACCGCCTGGTTGATCGCCGCGATCATCGCCTGGCCGATCGGCGTCTTCGAGTAGCCCGAGACGAAGCCGCCCAGCGCGCCGCCGCCGCCCCAGCCCGCGCCGCCGCCGATGAAGCCGCTCTGGCTCACCACCACCTCGACTTGCTTCGAATACGTCACCTCGCTCGTCGTCGAGTCGATGAGTTGGAACGTGAGCTGCACCATCGACTTGTCCTTGCCGATGCGCGCGCCGCCGAGCAGGCCGCCCGTGATGCCGCCGAGCCCCACGCCCTTGCTGTCGTACTTCGGCTCATAGGCGTTGATCACCGCCTTCATCAAGTACTGCGCGCCGAGGATGCTGCCCACCTTCGCGCCCGACGGCTTCGCCACGCGGCCCGACTCCGTCAGGTTCTGCTCTTGCATCACCTCATCGAGCGAGCCGCGGTTGACCAGGCGAAAGCGCCCCGTCTGCATCAGCACGTCCTGGATCATCGCGTCGATGCCTTGCACCGGCACCTGGTCGCCGTACGACGCTTCCCACTTGAAGCTCTGTCCGTCGGGTCCCGTCACCGACACCGTGCTCGATCGCGACGTGTTCTCGACTCCGAGAACCGCGAGGCGCGCCTTCGGCCCTTCGTAGTTGCCCCACTTGACCCGGATGGTCCAGAGGTCGTCGACCTCGTCGAGGGTCGCGGGAAGCGGCAGGTCACCGCTCTCCGTCATCGCGTACGCGACGAAATCGTCCGCCACGGCGGGAGTCACGGCGACTACCGCCAACACGAGAGCCGTCATTACGCCGAGAGCGCCGAGCGCGCGTCCCGATCCGTTCATTCGCACCATGATTACCTCCGATGAACTCGAGTACTCGTCCCGTCTCCCGAAGAACCCCTGAAATGATAGGGCCTCGGCCACCCAGAATCATGCCGGCATCGCTTCTCCCGGTGTCCGGACGCTTGTGGTGCCGCGCGCGCCCCTCTCAGCGCTCCACGATCCCCGAGGCAGCAGGCATGACGGCGGTGTCACAGCGCCCGCCAGGCGGCCTCCGACCCACCGTGGTCTCCGGCACCCGCGCCCCCGCTCCCCTCTCGATTGCTCGTCCGTCTTCTCGTCAGCGTCCCGCGGCCAGCTTCGCCCGCGTGATCAGCCGCACCGAGTCGTACGCGATCTCTTTCGTGATCCGTTCTCGATGCTCCTCGCGCCAGATGTCCGCGTACGTCTTCTCCCAAGCAGGATCGCCGTCCGATCCGATATAGAAGTTCGCGCCGATCTTGATCTTCGGCATCTTCGGGGCGCTCGACTCGAACCTCAACATGCGCCCCGTGTACCAGTAGTACGGGCCATGGTGATACGGCGCGCCCACGTAGAGGTCGCTGTGCGTGCGCGGCGTCTCGCCGTCGTCGATCTCCAGCACGAAGAAGCCCAGCAGCCCATCGACGCCCAGACTCTCGGCACGCGCCTGCAGCGCCTCGGCCGACTCGAGGTCCGCGTCGGTGAGCACCTCCGAACCCGCGATCGCCTCGATCCCCTTGCGCTGGAACTCCGCCGTCGCGATGCGCTCCAGCATCCCGCGTGCCTCGGCGTCGTCGATGTGCGCGACCACCAGCACCTTGTGCGCCGGACCTTTACTCTCCGTCGTGCTCGCGGCGCTCGTGGCCGTGCCCTCCTCGCCAGCGCCACCGGCAAAGGCCGGGGCGCCGCTCAGCAGCGTCACGCCCGCCAGCCCCGTCACCACCGCCATCCAAGCCAGCACAGTCGCGGCCCGTGCCGCGCGCGGGTGCGCTCCCGCGGTCGCCCCTGCTTCGTGTCTCATCGCTTCTCCTTCGCGTCGTGTCGTCACACCGCACAACGACGCTGCCGGTCTCACGGCCGCGCCAGTTCTACGCGACGATTCTGCGCGCGGCCCGCCTCCGTGTCGTTCGGGGCCACGGGCCGCGACTCGCCGAATCCCTCCGTCGTCAGGCGCGTCGCGTCGATGCCGTGCTCCTTGACCAGGTGGTCCTTCACGCTCGCCGCGCGGCGCTTCGATAGGTCCATGTTCGATGCGTCGTCGCCGACGCTGTCGGTGTGGCCCTCGATGCGCAACGCGAGTGCCTTATCGCTGGCCAGTAACGCCGCGATCTGCGCGAGCGCGGCCGCGGATTCCGCGTTGATCGTCGCCTTGCCCGTCGCGAAGCGGATGCCGTAAACAGCCACGCGCCCCTGCCGCGCGATCTGCTCGCGCAGATCGGTCGCCGCCACCTCGCCCTTCACCGCGAACTCCACCGACGCGATCTCGCGGCCGTCGCTGTCGGTGTCGTGCATGCGGAACGTGAACGCGCCCGCCTCCGTGGGAGCGCGAAAGTCCATCGTGCCCGCCGTCTTGCCGTCCATGTACTGCCAGCCGATGTCGTGCTGATCGTTCACCGTCTCGTCACCGTGCGGGACGTCAGCCGGGACCAGCCCGATCCACGCGCGCGGCGAGAGCCCCTCTGGCGCGCGGAACGTCACGCGAATCTCTTCGCCGGGGATGAACGCCTTCTTCTCCAGCGTCACCGACGCACCCGCCACGTCCGGCATCTTCACCATGAACGTCACCGACGCGATTTCCTCGCCTGCGCCCGTGTTCATGCGCAAGTCCCACGAACCGCCCTTCTCCGGCGCGTCGAAGTTCAGCACGCCCGACGTCTCCGTGAAGTAGCTATAGGCCACATCGTGTCGATCATTGACGCTTTCATCTCCGTGCGGCACCGAAGACGGAATCAGCCCGATCCACGCCTTGTCGGGAAGGCCTTCCGGCGCCGTGTAGCGCACCTCGAGCGGCGCGCCCGGTGTCGCCGGACTCGGCGTCACCGTCACCGACGCCTTCGAGTAGTCCGGGCGCTCGATTGAAAAAGCCGCGGAAGCAACCTCCTTGCCGCGTCCATCCAGAAAGCGCACCGTCCACTCGCCCGGCTTCAGCGGCGCGGGCATCGTCAACGTGCCCGACGCGCTCGCGCCCACGTACTGATAGTGCACGTCATGATTATCGGCGTCGTCCTCCGAGCCGTGCGGCACCGACGCCGGGATGATCCCGATCCACGCACCGTCCGGATAGTTCCCGGGCGCCGTGTACACGACCTCGATCGACTCGTCAGACTTGTAGACCTTCTTGTCCAAGCGCACTGACGGCCCCGCCGCCAGCACGCCACCAAGCGAACCAAGTGTCACCGCAACGACCGCGGTTACCACCGAGACCCAAGCGGAATGCTGTCGTCGCTGCATCGCCGTTTCCTCCTGCCCGAGGATCGTAGCGCAGCGGGGGCGTTTGGTGAGGGGGGAGGTGACAACGAAGACGGCGCGATGCGTCGATCCCTAGTTGTCGATCGGGACTCACGGAGACATGCGCACCGATCGACACCGCGCCACTCCCCATCCGCGATCTCAGCAAGGCAGACCGTCACCGATACATGTCCAAGCCGCAGTGCTGGCACCTTCGCTGCGGGGGGATCGACGTGCTGCTGAAGGGGGTCCAGGACTGCTTCGTGAGCATCTGGACGAAGAAGAACTCGCCGCATCGCGGGCACTTGCTTCGATTGAGCGTCCGGTACGCCCACGCGGCGAACGCGAAGAGCACCACGACGCCCACCATGAGGATGAGCGGATACCGAAAGCTCAGGAGAGAGAGAAGCGCACACGATGGCAAGAAGGCGAGGAGGATCGAGAAATAGACGGTTCTCCTGCGCCTCAGTTGGCGAAGGCCTTGCGTCACGTTTGACGACGACGAAAGTGGGGCGTTCATCGATCCTGCCTGAGAGATCGTCGCGGTGGCACTTCGAGACCGTCTCGTGATGCTGACTTCGGAGCGCTCTTCGCCCTTCTCGGCAGCGGACTTGAGGGGTAAGAGACGGTCTCCTACGGATCTTCGTCGCCCGGGGCGTGCGCGATCGTTCTGTCTCGGATCTCGCGCCCAGTAAGAGGTATCCTCTCCACTGCTCCGTCTCTGGGGGAACCACTCATGACCACCACCGTCCTTCCGCTCGAACGCCCGCCTGCCATCAGCGTCCTGGCGATCCTTCACTTCGTCGTCGCGGCCTTCGCGTTTCTCGGCACCGTCGCTGCATTTCTCTTTGGCGGCGAAGTAGATGGCCTTCCGGCCGTTCTCGCTCTGCTGCCCGCCACGATCATGGTGAGCGCCATCGCGTGCGGATACGGCCTCTGGAAGCTGAGGCCATGGGGGAGAATCCTGCAGATCGTCCTGGCGATTCTGTCCCTCGCGCTAGTTCCCGTGGGGACGCTCATCGGAGTGATCATCCTCTATGTGATGTTCACCAAGCCGGTGAGGCTTCTCTACTCGGGACGCGACGCGAGCACGTTCTCCAGCGAAGAGCGGCGCTTCGTCGAGGCGGGCGCGACGAGCGGAATGCTCATCCTCGTCGCCGGCGCGGCGGTGGCCGCCATCGGCGCGGTGTTCATGATCGGGATCATCGGGGCGATCGCGGTCCCGAACCTGCTCAACGCGATCGACCGCGGCAAACAGAAGCGCACCATGGCGGATATGCGCTCGATCGGAGTGGCGATCGAGTCGTACGCGGTCGATCATGACGTGTATCCCGTCGTGAATTCGATAGAAGAACTGCAGCCCCTGGTGGAGCCGCAGTACATCGAGCAGCTACCGCTGACGGACGCCTGGGGCAATTCGCTGCGAATCGGCTCCGAAGCGGAGGGTTACTGGATCGTTTCGCCTGCGAAGGATGGCGGCATCCAAGAATGCAACGGGGGACCGTCAACCTCACTGGAAGCCGACATCTGCTTCGCGAACGGCGAGTTCGTGCAGTGGCCGCAGGGGCGGCAGACCGATTGATGGCCTCCGTCTCCCAGGAAGGCCCATGACCATGTCGGAGGGGCCCGCTGGTCGTGGTGGACATCGTCTCTGGCGACACGCGAACGCCCTTAGAGGCCTGGTAGGATTGCCCCGATGTCCACCCAAGTACCTTCCCTACGAGACCCTCGAGCCTGGTACGAAGCGGATCTGACAAGCTTCCGAGCCGCGAACGTCAGCTCGATCATTGGCACTTTGGCTGGTAAGAGTCCGCGCGGGGCGGAGTCTGCACAGATCGATGCATGGAGGTCGGAGATCGAGATCCTGCGCGACTCACTCCGAAGCATGACGGGGAGCGTCTTTCTCGAGTTCGAGATCCCTCGCATCGGGCGTCGCGCGGATGTGGTCCTCGTTCTTGGCCGCATCATCTATGTCATCGAATTCAAGGTCGGAGCGCCGTCGTTCGACAGAGCTGCCCGCGATCAGGTTTGGGACTATGCGCTGGATCTCAAGAACTTCCACGAAGCGAGCCATGCGCTTCCGGTGATTCCGATCCTGGTAGCGACGGAGGCGAGATCGAGCGAGAGCCGAGAACTCGTCTTCGCGCCGGAGGGTGTCGCGAGGCCCCTCGCGGTGGCGCCCCGGGATCTCGAACGGGCGCTGCAAGCACCTCTGCAGGTGAAAGTGGCGGAGGGTGCTCTCGATGGGTCCGTATGGAGCCGCGCTCCGTACCGACCGACGCCGACGATCGTCGAAGCTGCGCGGGCGCTCTACGGCGCGCATTCCGTGCACGCTATCGCGAGACACGACGCGGACGCGAAGAATCTCAGCGTCACGACCGGGCGCATCGAGGCGCTGATCAACGAGGCGCGAACCAAGCACCGGAAGGCGATCTGTTTCGTCACTGGTGTACCGGGAGCCGGCAAGACACTCGTCGGGCTGAACGTTGCGACACAGCGCCGTGAGCTCGACGAGTCCCACGCCGTGTACCTTTCGGGAAATGGCCCGCTCGTCGAGGTCCTCCGCGCGGCTCTGATTCGCGACGATCGGGAGCGCAAGCGGCAAGCGGGAACGGCGGTGAAGGGAACGAAGGATGTGAATCCCGTCAAACAGTTCATTCAAAATGTCCATCACTTCCGCGACGAGGCCTTCAAGAACACCGAGTCTCCCGCCGATCGCGTCGCGATCTTCGATGAGGCCCAGCGCGCCTGGAACCAGCACAAGACCGCCGATTTCATGAAGCGCCGCAAGGGCAGATCGGGGTTCAGCGATTCCGAACCCGCGTTCTTGATTCGGTACATGGACCGTCACCCGGACTGGGCCGTGATCGTCTGCCTCGTGGGGGGCGGGCAAGAGATCCACACGGGCGAAGCGGGGATTGGAGAGTGGGTCGAGTCGGCATCTCGCCTCTTTCCGGATTGGCACCTGCACATCTCGAGGAACCTGACGGATTCCGAGTACGCGGTCGGCTCCGTACTCCTGGATCTCGCGCGAGAGGGGCGAGTCACGTTCGAGGACGATCTCCATCTCGCGACATCGATGCGCTCGTTCCGCGCCGACAACGTATCGCATTTCGTCAAAGCGTTGCTGGACATCGACCGAGAGGGCGCTCGACGCGCATTCGAGAAGCTTGCCGACCGTTACCCGGTCGTCATGACCCGCGACCTCGAGACGGCACGAGCGTGGATCAGAGAACATCAGCGAGGCACCGAGCGCTGCGGCTTGCTGGCGTCATCGAAGGCGATGCGACTCAAGCCCCACGCCATCGATGTTCGCGTGTCCGTCAATCCGGTTCACTGGTTTCTCAACCCGCCGAACGACGTTCGTTCGAGCGATTACCTGGAGGACTGCGCGACGGAATTCCAGGTGCAAGGCCTCGAGGTCGACTGGGCCTGCGTGAACTGGGATGCAGACCTGCGCTTCTCGGGCGGGGCGTGGAAGCATCACGACTTCTATGGAACCCGCTGGGTCTCCATCCACAACGCCGAGCGCCAGCACTATCTGCGGAACGCTTACCGCGTGCTCCTCACCCGCGCGCGCCAGGGCATGGTGATCTTCGTTCCCCCGGGGAGCGAGCGCGATCCCACTCGAAGTCCCGGCTTCTACGACGCGACCTTCGAGTATCTGGGCGACCTGGGAGTGCCGGAGATCTGACACCACCCCGTCTCATTCCTCCCCACGTCTCACGATCCCCCTCTTCCATATCGCCTTCCCGTCGAGCAAGGATCCCGGGGCGACGGCGGTGATCGTGAGTTCGTAGGTCTTTCCCATGGCGAGCTGCGAAGCGTCGAAGACGAGCGGAAGCACGAGATCCGTTCCGACCGCGACGAGTTCTCTCTTCGAGCGGCTCGAGCGCCAGATCACGCGGCCGTCTCGCGCGAGCGCGACCTCGAAGGACTCGACATGCTCCAAGACGGCGGCGTCGAAGCCGGTGACGAGCCAGAGCTGCACGAGGTGCTGGGCGGCATCGACGGCGAGCGGCGCGGGCGCAACCTGACCGCCGCTGCCGTCGGAGCGCACCGCTGTATCTCCGATGACGCTGAGCACCGGCGCGGGCATGAGCACGGGGCGGTCGGCGGCGTCGCGCGAAAGCCACAGGGCGGGCAGGAGCACGGCGAGCATCACGAGATAGGCGAGTGCGGGGGCGGGGCGGAGGACCGTGGCTCCGAGGAGATCGAAGAATCGGCGGAGCGGGCCTGGAGCCGCCGCATCGTGGTCTCGCAACGCTCTCGCCGCGTCCTTCACGCTTTCGGTCACGCTCTCGCTCGCGCTTCCCGTCACGTGCTCCCTCGCGATCGCTTCGTCGACTTCGCGCAGCCTCTCGTAGGCGCCGCGGCAGGCGTCGCAGGTGTCGAGACGGGACTGAACGTAACGGCGGGTGTCGTCGTCGAGCGCCGCGGGGTCGTCCGCGAATTGCACCAGCAGCAACGGGTGAAGGTGTTCGAGATGCTCGTCGAGATTTCCATCTCGGGCGAGCTCGGCTTGCTGCAGCGCGAGGGCGAGTGCGTCGTGGCATTCGGGGCACTGCTCGACATGGTTTTCGACGAGGGCGCGGTCGCCGTCGTCGAGAGTCCCGGCGGCGTACCAGGCGAGCAAGGTGGAAACGCGCTGGTGGATGCTCATCGGCGCCTCGCTCTCATCCCGGGAAGGCGGGTGCGCCGTCGCGGTCGAAGTCGCGCTTGATGTCGCGCGCCTTCTCGAGGCAGCGGTGAGTGCGCACGCGCACGTTGTTGACGGTGAGGCCGAGCGCTTCGCCGATCTGCTCGGCGCTGCGCCCTTCGACATAGATCATGCGCCAGAGCTCGCGGCAGGCTTCGGGCAGGCGCTGCAAGACGTAGCGCATGGCGTTGACGCGATCGCGGCGCTCGAGCGCGGCGTCGCTGCCGTGCTCGCCTCCGGGCCGCTCGAGGAGAGTTTCGTCGGGGACGTCGGCCTCGAAGGCGGCGCGGCGCTTGCCGCGGTGATAGCGATCGACCGCCCGGCAGCGGGCCAGCGTGTGGACGAGCTTCTGAAAGGCGCCGGGCTCGCGAACGCCGCCGCGCCGGACGACAAGG
>CAZPJJ010000031.1:0-17742 GCA_964586535.1 uncultured Acidobacteriota bacterium
CTCGAAGACGATCTCGGTCTCGACGCGTTCGACGACTTCGAACCCGAGGCGGCCGGTGAGGCGCGCGGCCTCCGATTCGGGAACCGCACCCGCGAGGCGGCGCAGCGCGGCGAAGTCGCCGCCGGTCCCGCTCTCGACGAGCCACGTGCCCAGGCCGTCCCGCACCTGCACGCGCTCCGCCTCGGCGACCGCCCGCTCGCGCACGATCCGCGGCAGATGCACGACGACCCATGCCGCCACGACCGCGTCGAAGCTCTCGTCGCGGAAAGGCAGCGCCTCGGCGCGCGCGCGCAGGACGGGGCAGGGGTGCCCGGACCAGAGTGCGACCAGCCGCGCTTCGGGCTCGATGGCGACGAACCGGAACGCGGCGCTCGCTAGCGGTAGGGTCAGCCGGCCCGTGCCGCCGCCGAGTTCGAGAACGTTGCGACCCGCGAGATCCGCCGCGTGGACGAGCGCCCTCGCGACGCGGCGTTCGGGATCCTCCGCGCGGGAGAAAGCCTCGAAGACCCGTGGTTGCTCGCGATAAACGCGATGCCAGCGCTCTTCGCCGCAGGGGGTCACGGCAGGACGACGGCGAAGATCGACTTCTCGCGGACTTGGGAAATCGCGTCAGCGTCGCCCTGCGCCGCCCGCACGAAGACATCGGTGGGGTTGATGCCGCGCGCGCGTTCCAGCGCGGACGCGCTGGGTTGTGCCTGGCCGGCCTTGCGCAGCGCAAGCGCGTAGACCGCGGCGAAATCGGCGCGGCTGGGGTGCTCGGCAGCGACGCGCGCAATCATCGCCAGCGCGTCGTTGCGTCGGCTCGGATTGCCCAAGAGCAGACAGCCCAGCGCGCAGGCACAGTCGGCGTCGCCACCGCCCCGCTCGAGCGCTTGCGCGAGCAGTTCGGCGGCTTCGACGCGCATGCCCTTGTCGAGCGAGCGCTTCGCCGTCGAAAGCAGGGCTCGTGCGGCTTGCTGCGGATCCGCCTTTGCCGCGAGTTTCTGCTTGCCCTGCTCCCAGCGCACGAGCGCCTGAGGATCGGAGAGAACCTCGAGCGCCTCGTTGACGAGACGGAACGCCGACTCGACGCGCGGCAGGTAGCGCACGAAAGGACCTTCGCGGAAACGGTCGGGATGGAAGCGCCAGACGATCCGGTAATACGCCTTGCGCACGTCCTCGGGCTTCGCGCCCCGCGTCACGTCCAGGAGGCCCCAGAAGTCCTCGCGCTCCGCGGCGCCGAGGAAGGCCAGCACGTCGTGCTCGGTCGTAGCTCGGTCGTCGACACCCTCGGGCACGGAGACTGCCGGCTTCGGCGCTTCGGCCTCGGCGACGAGGCTCGCGAGCGCGAGGATCTCGAGCGCAGCTTCCATTTCGGCGCGCGGGAACGCCGTCGCCTGGCGGGAGACATCCGGGGCGGCGCATCCGTTGGCGCAGAGCAGGAGCACCGCGCGCTCGTAGTCCGTGACCTCGAGCCATGCGAGCGACGCCTCGTCGACCATCGCGCGCACGTAGGCCGGCACGCGCGGCCGGCGGGCGGCCTTCACCTGACGCGCGAGCAGGAGCGCCGCCTGTGCCGCCGGCAAGCCGACGCGCGGCTCCGCGCCCAGCGGCACGCGCCCGGGCGAGACGGTGAAGGTCGCGTCCTTCCACTCGGAGCTCTCGGCCAGCACGGCGACGAGATGCTCGCGCGCGTACGCCTGCACCTCGCTTTCGGTCAGACCCGACGCGGCGGCGAGCGCCCCCGCGGTGAAGAACCCGGGCGTCTTCTCGCCGATCGTCGCGATCCTCGTCGCGTGGTCGGTGCGCAGCTTGACGTTGACGAGGAGCCAGTCGGCGAGCCGGTCTTCGCGCGCGTTGGAGACCAGCGCGTCGAGCCGGCCGGCCTCGAGCACGAAGCGCCGGACGAGTTTCTTGCGCTTGATGTCGAGCAGTCCCGATGCGCCGACGATGCCCAGGCCGCCGAGCAGCCGCGGCAGCGCGATCGTCGCGCCGAGCTTGCCCTCGCGAGGGAGATTCAGCGACGGTCGAGAAGCCACGCTCGCCACGACAGGATGCCCTCCGCTCGGGATTCGCCGAAAGCCCTGAGGAAAGCTTCGTCCTCGCTCGCCCCGGAGGCCAGCAGATCGATGAACCAGAGCAGCCGGGACCTGCCGTGGCGGGATTCGAGCGAGGCCGTGAACGAGAGCGCCGTTTCGTAGAGGAAGGGCTCGATGTCGAGATCTTTGCCCTGTCGCAGGGCGCCAGCCAGTGCCGCGCGGACGGTGTCCGGGGAGCGCGGTTCGAGAATCTGCGCGAGCCCCTCGTGGAGCCAGCGCGGCGCTCGGCCGCGGCTCTTTTCGTGGAGGAGCGCGTGCGTCAGCTCGTGGCGAGTGACGCGCACGAGCCCCGGCGTCGGACGCTCCACGCCGCCGATCGGCAGGCGGATCTTGCCGTCGAAGAGGCCCGCCACTTCGCGTGGTGTGCCGGTCGTCTCGTGGAACGATTCGCGCGTGTAGAGCAGGACGGAGACCGGCTCGCGCGGCCACGCATCGAGTTCGCGCGCCAGGTCGTCGAGCGCTTCCTCGAGAATGTCGAGCATGAGCGCGCCGCCCGTCTCGTCGCGATCGCCCTCGAAGCGGATCACGAAGTGCTGCGAGTCGGCGCGCACGAAGTCGCGCTCGGCGGCGATTTCGCGCTCGATCTTCGCGATGCGCGCGGCGAGCGCGGCGTCGCCAGGGAAGGCCGCGAGCGCCACGCGCAGATCGTCGCGGGCGTCCTGGAGGCGATGCTCGCGATAGAGGATCTCGCCGCGCAGCCGCCGCAGCCACGGATCGTCGGGCGCCGCCGCGAGACCGGTCTCGGCCAGGGCGCGCGCGAGTTCGGGGCGGCCTTCGTTGAGATGCAGGATGCCGAGCTCGACCCGCGCGGGGCCGTGGGTAGGGATGAGACGCAGCGCCTCGTCGTAAGCGTCGGCGGCGGCCTCGGGGGTGCCCGCGTCGCGATGCGTGCGCGCGCGCAGGACATGCAGGTCCGCGAGGTGCCTCAGGAGGAGCGACTGGTTCTCTTGCCGCCCTTCACGGCGCAGCGCTTCGCGGGTCTTGTCGATGAGCTGGTCCAGCTCGTTGGCGGAGGGCGGCGGCGGAGTTTCCTCGCGCGGCGCCTCAGGCGGGACTTCGGCGCGATCGCCGGCCCGGGCACGGAAGGCGGGAGTCGTCTCGCCGTCGGTCTTCTCGATCGTCACGACGGACGAGCGCGGGAGCGCGATCGTCCCCGCGTCGGTCTCGTAGACGACCTGCTCGCCCTCGAACCACCACGCACTGACGGGAATGCGGCGCCCCGTGTCGAGCACGAGCACGTCCGCCCTCGCACCAGAGGGCGCGAGGGCCGCGACGGCGGCTGCGGCGAGCGCGACGGCGAGGAGGCGGGCGGTCACCGGGACAATATGGAGTCCGCGGAGACCGGAAGCGCCTTCCCGGCTTCCGCGAAGTAGGCCGGCACGCGGTCGCGGGCCGAGAGCGCCTCGTCGCGCGACGCGAACGAGCCCCACGAGAGCCGGTAGCAGGAGCGCGACTGGTAGCGCATGGGCGTCACGTAGAGGCTCGGATCGACGACGTTCGAGAAGGCCTTCGAGACGGTCGCGGGCTCGCACGCCATGAGCACCTGGAGCGTCCAAGGCCCGGCGCTGCCGTTTCGATAGAGCGCGGCGCCCGCGAGGGCCGCTGAGTCCACGCGGCCCGAGCGCGCGTCTTCTTGCATCGCGTCGAGCGTGCCGGACGCGTAGGGCGAGGCGGGCTCGCGGCCGCGCGATTCGGCGAAGGTCTCGCCGGCCTCTTGAGGGAGGGGGCGATCAATCGCGGGCGCGGGTTCGGGCTCGGTGGTCGGAGCGGGGGTTTCCGGCAGTGCCCGGTAGTCGAAAGCCGGACGCGAATCCGCCTCCGCGACGGCCGGGGGCGGAGACTCGGTTGCGGGAGCATCCGCTTCGGTTTCGGCGGCGACCGTGCTGGCGGGAGTCTCCCAGGGGTCGTCGGAGCCCGATTCGACGCCGCCCTGCATCAGGAACGCCGCCGCAATGACCACGACCACGGCGCCGAAGATGAGCGCCGCCGTGATGAACGAACGCCCGCGCGGGGGATGAGCGGGGGCATCGTCGTCGTCTTCTTCGATCGTGATCGGGCCGTCGTAGCGCAGTTCGTCCGCGCGCGCGGCGTCGTCATTGTCCGCATGATCGGCGCGACCGTGTCCGTTGCGAGGGCCGAAGAGACTGCCGCTGCGCCTGTCGTCCGTTGCCATCGTGCATGACCTCCGCGGGTGTCGCGCGCGTGCGCGCGAGGCGGATTATATCGCGCGCCTCACTCGATTTGAGAGAAGAGACGCGACCAGCGCGTCTTCGTCGGGAAGAAGATCACCTTGCGCGCCATCGACTTGAGCCGGTCCACTCCGACGCGCTCGTGGTCGTTCTCCTGCTCGTCGAACGAATACCAGATGAAGAACGCCCGGCCCTTGATGAGCGAACGCGGGACCGTCCCCCAGGAACGCGAGTCGCGCGATTCGTCGCGGTTGTCGCCCAGCATGAAGTAATGCCCTTCCGGGATTCGTCGCGGGCTCATCGTGAACCCGTCGCGGTTCTCGGCGAGGACGTAGGGCTCGTCGAGCCGCGTGCCGTCCACGTAGACGTAGCCGTCGCGCATCTCGACCGTTTCGCCCGGCATGCCGATCACACGCTTGACGAAGTCGAGATCCGGATCGTTGGGCCAGCGGAAGACGATCACGTCGCCGCGCTCGATCTCGTCCTGTCCGAGGAGGCCCGCGCCTGCGTCGCCCGGTCCGCCGTAGAGCATGCGGTTGACGAAGATGTAGTCGCCGACGAGCAGCGTCTCGAGCATCGACTTGGTGGGGATCTTCGACTGCATGAAGACGAACGTGCGCGCGAAGAGCAGGATCAGCACGAAGACGACGATCGTCTCGAAGTACTCGCGGACGATCGACTTCTGCGGAAATCGGCTTTCGGCGGCTGCGGTGCTCATCGTAGGTCCTTCTCCTGCTCGATCCGGGGCTCGATTCGGCGCGCCGCGCACGCGGGCTCTCGGGCGACGCGGGGGAGTCTACCCGCCGCCCCGCCCCCCTGCCGGTCGTGCTTCCCGGGAAACCTGCCGGCCGGTCCGGCAAAGACGACTCTGCGGCCGCCCGTGGCACTCACGCCGGGGACCGCTATCATCCGGCGCTTGCGTCCGCCGCCCGCCCCGACGCAGGGGCATAGGCAAGAACAGAGGAGTTCCTCCCATGTCTTCGTCGCTCCGTCCCGCCCTCGCAGCCGCCCTCGTGGGGCTGCTCGTCGTCTCGGCCTCGTGTGCACCAGGAAGCGTCGCGTCGCGGCCGCTCGTCCAGACCGGCGAGAAGGTCGAGGACATGACGCTCAAGTCGCTCGACGGCCAGCCCACGCCGATCTCGTCGCTGATCGCCGACCGCGTCGCGCTCGTCGACGTCTGGGCGACGTGGTGCGCGCCCTGCGTCGCGGCCATGCCGGAATTGCAGGCGCTGCACAACCGCTTCAACGACCGCGGGTTCACGGTCGTCGGGATCATGACCGACGCCAACGCGACCCGCATCGGCGCCGAGTGGGTCAAGGAGAGCGGCGTCACCTATCCCATGCTCATCGACGAAGAGGGCGCGGTTTTCCAGTCGACGTGGGGAAGCGTCGCGGGCATTCCGCTGCTCGTGCTCGTCGATCGCGACGGAACCGTCGTGCAGACCTTCAAGGGGACGGTCGGCGTCGAGGCGCTGGAAGCGAGACTCGAAGAACTCTTCGGCGCGTCCGGTGTTCCCGCGGAAGAAACTCCCGCGGAAGCGACGCCCGCCGATCCCGCCGCTTGAGGTCACGATGAACGCCCACTCCGGACGGTCCCCGATTCGTCAGGCGACTTTCGCGCTCGCGGTCGCCGTGGTGCTGCTTTCCGCCTCCGCCTGCGTTCCCGGAGGCGGGACCTCCGGGGGCGTCGAGCCTTCCGCCGAGGATCCGGTCGCGCGGCACAAGTGGCTCTTCGCGCAGGCCTGGGGTCCCGAGTCACCGGAGGTGCTCGCGTCCTACCTCGAGGTGCGCAAAACCATCGCACCGCGCTTCCGCCAGTACGAAGACGGCCTGCGCCAGTACGCGCTGCGTGAGATCAGTACGCAGGCAATCTTCGGTCCCGCGATGATGGGCGCGACGCTCATGCGCCGCGACCTCGAGCGGGCGCTCGAAGAGCAGGGCCTGACCTTCACGGACTATCAGCGTCTCACGATCCTCGTCTATGGCCGCTACCTGCGCGCCTCGCGCGCCGAAGCCGCGCCCGAAGCGCGTCTCGTCCGGGTCCTGCAAGAGCTGGAACTCGCGCTCTCGCGGCGGCTTGCGAACAACCCGCCGCAGATCGAAACGGAGCGCAAGGGACTCGAGGAACGGCTCGCCTCGGTTTCGCATCAGCGGCTCTTCCTCTCGCCCTATGCCGCGATGGACAAGGAGAAAGTCCTCGCCCGCATCGATCCGGCCACGAAGGCCTGGCTCGACGAGCGACGCGCCGACATCGAAGCCCTGGACTTCGACATCTTCGACACGCTGGTCCCGCCGCGCGAGGCGACGAAACCTGCGCCGGCCGCGGAGTCCTGAGCGGACCGCGAAACGTCTTGCCTCGCGCGCGGCCCTGCCTAGATTGGCCTCCAGGACGCTTCATGACCCCTTGCTTCCTCGGAGGCCGCCTAGGGCTGGCCTCCCTTTTTTTGCGTTTCTTTCTTCCCGCTCTCGTCGCTCGCCGTGTTCGTTTTTTGCCCTCTCGCGGCACATGGCTCTAAACTGACCGCCCGGTATCTGTTTTCGGACGAGAGGGGAAGACGCCCGATGCGCCATGTCATGGAGCGGCTCGAGAGAGAACTCAAAGAACTCGAGCGCGAGTTGCGTTACGAGTTACCCAAAGAGATCCAGCGCGCAACGGCACTCGGCGACCTGCGCGAGAACGCGGAGTACCACGCCGCGCTCGAACGGCAACGCTACGTGCAGGCGCGGGTCCGGCAGCTCCAGCAGCGCATCGCGCAGCTTTCGAGCGTCGACATGTCGCAGATTCCCCACGGCAAGGCGGCGCTGGGCTCGCTCGTGACCGTCTCCGATCTCGATTCCGGAGACGAGGTCGTTTACGAACTCGTCCTGCCCGAAGACGGCGCCCCGCCGAGCGGCAAGATCTCGGTCTCGTCGCCGATCGGCAAGGCGATCAGCGGACGCGAGGTCGGCGAAGAGTTCATCGTGAAGACGCCCGGAGGCGAGCGCGCCTTCGAGATCATCGCGCTGCGAACCGTCCACGAGCGCGAAGACTTCGGTGAGGCTCGCACCTGACCGGCTCCGGGCGAATGGCCGTATAGTTTGGGCTGCGCGGGGCCCTTCACCTGGCACCCCGCGCACCCTGGAGACTCACGGTCATGGATGCCGACGTCCGCAACAATCCGGCGCTGCTCAAGCTCGATCTCTACTGCAAGGGCGCCCACATCGACGATTCGCTGCACGTGAAGGACGAAGGCGGCCGGCCCATCCTGCGCACCCGCGCCGGACTCGGCAGCGGCCTCGAACTCGTGCTTCCCCACGGCCTGTGGACGAACGTTCCCGTGGCCGAAGACTTCGTGCGCGCCTCACCCTACGTCGTGCGTCGCCGCGAGGACGGCTCGATCTGGATCGACCGCGGCCACGAGCCCATCGCTCCGGTCAAGCTCGCGCCGCGACCCGAGTGGTACGACGCACGCACGTCGACCGGCAAGTGCATGAGCGCGGTCGGCACGTTGCAGGGCACGTACCTCGGCGTCTATCCGGCGCGCGTCTGCGAGTACTGGCACGACAAGCCGAAGCGCACCAACTGCAAGTTCTGCTCGGTGGGGTTGAACCTCGGCATCGACGATGCCGACGAGAAGAGCGTACGCGAGGTCGTCGAGGTCGCCGTCGCGGCGCGCGAGGGCTCGCAAATCACCTACATCGACTTCAACACGGGTCACTACGAAGGCGACACCTACCTCGACATCCTCGAGCCCTTCATTCGCGCCGTGAAAGAAGCCACCGGCTGTCTCGTGGGCGTGCAGACACCGCCGCACCATGATCTTTCGCGCTACGAGAAGCTCAAGAAGATCGGCGTCAATCGCGTCTCGTTCTGCTTCGAGATCTTCGATCCCGAGCGCTTCGTCGAGGTTTGCCCGGGCAAAGCCGAGCGCTACGGGCTCGAGCGCTATCTCCAGGCCGTCGAACACTGCGCCAAGCTCGGCCATACGGGCGCTCTGCGCTTCGATCCGTGGGTGTCGAACGGCGAGATCATCGCGGGACTAGAAGATCCCGCGTCGTCGATCCGCGCGATCGAATGGATCACGTCGCGGGGAGCGATCCCCACGGTCTGCGTCTTCCGTCCGCTCAAGGGCACCGACTATCAACACGTCGCGCCGCCGAAGACCGAGGACATGATCCCCGTCTTCGCCGCACAGTACGAGGCGTCGATGCGCCACGGTCTGCCGATTCTCGTCGCGCCGAACGTCAACGTCTCGCTCGTTCTCCTGCCTTGGGAGTCGCGCTGGCTCGTCTCGAAGCGCGTGCGCCGCCGTTATGCGCTGCGCGAAGCCAAGATGGCCGCCATGCGCGCCGTGTTTTCGCGCGTCTTCCTCGGCGGACTCGCGCGTAAGGACGAGCGCCGCCGCAAAGAAGGCGTCGACTTCGTTTGGGCCAGCGCATGATCGCGCGCACTCCGATCTTTCTCGTCTCCTTCCTCTTCGCGAGGTGATGCCATGGACAGGCCCGTCTCCCAACTCATGACCCGCGACGTCGTCGTCGTCTCCACCGACCTGGACATCCATGAACTCGAGAAGCTCTTTCTCGAACGCAAGATCCACGGCGCGCCGGTCGTCGACGCGTCGGGCAAGCTCGTGGGCGTCGTCAGCCAGACGGATCTGCTCATGTGGCACTTCGAGAACGGCGTCGACGGCACGGCGTTCTATCACGCGCCCGAGATGCCCGATCCCGAAGGTGTGCGCCGCTTGCGTCTGAGCGACATCCGCACAGCCGCGGTCTCGGAACTCATGACCCCGCTCGTCCACGCGATCCGCGAGACGAGCCCTGCTTCCGAGGCCGCCGAGCGCATGATCCGCCACCGCATTCACCGGCTCGTCGTCGTCGACGAAGATCTTCGCGTGCGCGGCGTGATCTCGGCGATGGACTTGCTGCGTCTCTTGCCCGGCGTGCGCCAGTAGCGCAAGCGCTCGGACCGGACGCCGCTCAGGAGGAGCGTCGATGGACTGGAAGATCGTCCTCGCCCCAACCGATTTCTCCGAACAGTCGCGAAACGGCCTGATGCTCGCCCGCGATGTCGCCCGCGACTGCGGCGGCAAGCTCGTCGTCCTCCACGTCGTCGTGGATGCCGTCCCGGCGCTCCTCCCCGACGTCGCCGGCTTCCGCTACGACGAGATCGCCGAGTCGCTCGCGCGCCGCGCCGAGGAGAGCTTTCCGGAGTTCTTCCCCGAGCACGAGCGGGCAGGGCTCGACGTGAGCTTCCGCATCGAGTTCGGCGTGCCTCACGACGAGATCGTGCGCGTCGCGACCGAACTCCCCGCGGGCTTGGTTTGCATCGCGACTCACGGTCGCACGGGGGCGGCTCACCTGCTGATCGGGTCCGTCGCCGAGAAGGTCATCCGCGGCTGCCCTTGCCCCGTGCTCGTCACCAAATAGGGGCCGAGCCCGCCTCTTGGTCGACCATCTCGCGGTGCTGCCCTATGCTCTCCGCATCATGCTGCGATCTCGCACCACCCTCGTCGTCGGCGCCCTGGCCGCCACCGTGGCGATCTCGCTCGTTCTCGCGGCGGGACTCTCCGGGCGGCAGACCTATCGATACCTCAGCGTCTTCGAGGAGGTCTGGAACCTCACCCGCGCCAACTACGTCGAGACCGTGTCCGAGGACTCCCTGCTCGAGGGCGCCTATCGAGGGATGCTCTCCTCTCTCGACGCGGCGAGCGCCTACCTCGCTCCCAGCGAGGAAGACTCCGTCCTCGCGCCTCCCGGACCGGGCCGTACCGGCCTGGAAGTTCTTCCCTCGGGGGGGATCCCGATCGTCGTGCGCGTCGACCCCGGTTCTCCCGCCGACCGCGCGGGCGTCCGCGCCGGCGACCAGGTCTGGCGCATCGCGGGCGCTTCGGCGCGCCAGCTTTCGTGGCCGCAGCTCACGCAGCGGCTGACGGGCGCCGTCGGCCAAAAGCTCTCTCTGGCGATCCTCGATGGGCGCTCGTTCCGCGTGCGCACGGTCGACCTGCTCCTCGAAGCCCCGCAGGGCGCTGGCTTCAGCCTGGACCAGGCCGAAGGCGGCATCGCGCACCTGCGCCTGCGGACTCTCGACCGGCTCGATCCCGCCCAGCTCGCCGCGCGCGTGAACGCTGTGGTCCGAGATCCCAAGACCAGCGCGCTGCTCATCGATCTGCGCGGCGCGGTGGGTCTCGATCTCGCCGGCATCGCCCGCGCCGCCGCACCGCTGCTCCCTGAGGGCGAGACGTGGCGCCTCGAGCGCCGCGACGGCGTCTCGACGGCCATCGAAGTGCCGGCCGTCGATCGCCCCGCGCTGCCGCGCCAGCTCTTCGTGCTCGTCGACGGCAGCACCGCCGGGACCGCCGAGGCCCTCGCGGTCGCGCTCAAGGAGCGCGCGGGCGCGGTGATCTGCGGACGCGAGACCTACGGCCTCGGCGCGTTGCCGGAAGTGATCCCGCTCTCGCGCGGTGGCAGCGTCCTGCTCACGACGCGCGCCATGGTCTCCAGCGAGGGCACGCGCTGGGCGGGCGACGGACTCGGCCCCGACCACGAGATCACGCTGAGCGTTGCGCGCGCGGACGATCGCGAGCAGGACCGGATGCTCGACGAAGCACTCTCGTGGATTCGCGGCGGCGCACCCCGCGCCGAGAAGCAGCCCGCGGCCGCGAAGGGACCCTCGGCTTCGCTCCGTTCTCCTTCCCTGTCGCCCCGCGGTTACCTCACCGCCACAGCCTGATTCCCGGCCCGCGACCTATATTCGCGAGCGGGGAAGAGGTCCCGCCGCGGGGCGAGCATGCCGCTGGCCGGGCGCTACGAGATTCTCGGCGAGTGCGGGTCGGGTTCGCACGGCGTGGTCTATCGGGCCCGCGAACGCGCCACCGGCCGCGACGTCGCCATCAAAGTGCTGCGCGACCAGCGCGATCCCTTCGTGCTGCGCCGCGTCCGGGAGAGTCTCGACCGGGAGGCCCAAGCGCTCCAACTCGTCGAGCACCCGGGCGTCGTCGCGATCGTCGAGGTGTCGCATACGGACGAGGGCGCCTGCCTGGTGACCGAGTTCGTCGACGGCGCCTCGCTGCGCGACCTGCTCCGCGAGCGCGGCCGGCTCGAGCCCGAAGAGGCGGCATCGCTCGTTTCGCAAGCCGCGCGCGCGCTCGCTGCCGCCCACGCGCGCGGCATCGTGCATCGCGACGTGAAACCGGCGAACCTCCTCGTCGCCGAGGACGGCACACTCAAGATCACCGACTTCGGCGTCGCGTTGGGACTCGGCGGATCGACGCGGCCGGAGGACCAGGAGTACTTCTGCGGCACGCCCGCGTACGTGGCTCCCGAGCAGATCGAGGGTAAGAGCGTCGATGCACGAGCGGACATCTACTCGCTGGGGGTCGTCCTCTACGAGTGCCTCACGGGCCGCCGTCCCTTCGAGGCCCGATCGGTGCGAGAAACCGTCCACCTCGCGCTGACGACGCTGCCCGTCGCACCCTGCGAACTCGTGCCGCTCGTTCCGGCCGCGCTCTCGGATATCTGCGTGGAAGCGCTCGCCCGCGACCCCTCGCGGCGTCCCGCGTCTGCGCTGCTGCTCGCCCGCCGGCTGGAGGCGTTTTCGGTGAATGCCCCGGCCGTGACGGGACGCGTAGCCGGCCCTCGCGCGGCCCTCGCCGTGGGCGAGACGACGCTGATCACTCCCGCGACCCGCCGCCGGCGCCGGCGCCCGTGGGCCGCCGCACTCCTGGGAGCCGCCGCCACGGCACTGCTGGTCGCGATGTCGGCGCCCGGTCCCGCGGAGGCTCCGGCGGGCGCCGTCGCCCCCGAACCTGGACCTGCGCCGGCGGCGGCCCCGAGTCCCGCTCCCGCTCCCGCTCCCGCTCCCGCTTCCGCGCCCGCACCGGCGCCCGCACCGGCGCCCGCGTCCGCGAAGGTCGCGGCCGCGGTCGTTCCGAGTGTCGATCCGGCCCCTGTCAACCCGTCCCGGTCGAAGCCCAAGGTCTCGCAGCCTGCGCTGGCGTCGGCGCGGCGCAAGCCCCCGGACGAGCCACCGCGCGCGACGCCCGCCCCCGCGGCGATCGTCACGAGCCCCACACCAGTCGTGCCAGCCCTTCCCGTTCCTGTTCCCGATCCGCCTCCGGCGGCGGTCAACGCGAACCCGCAGCCCGTCTCGGCCCGAGGCGTCATCGAGGTCGCCCATCCGCTCGCGCGCGGGACGCTCGAGATTCGCCTCGACGGGCGGACCGTCGCGCGCCTGAGGCTCGGCGATCCCGCCTCGAACCCTCCCGGGCAGCCCGCCGTTGCCTCGTTCTTCACGCCGCCCGGCGAGCGGCGCATCGAGGTCGTCGTCGCCGACGAGCATCGGCCGCTCGCCACCTGGACGTGGATCGGCCGCTGGGAGGCGGGGGAATTCCAGGCCCGCCGACTCGCGCTCGAGGGCAAGTCGGAGGGCGGCTGGCACCTGGGCGCCCCGTGACGGCGCTCCTTCGCGGGCTCTCCGGCGACCCGCGCCGTACAATGCGTCCGACAGCCCGATAGCGACCGCGAGGACTCGCTCGATGCCCCGGATCTACACCCTCCTGTGCTCGCTCCTCGCGATGACCGTCGCCCTCGTGGCGCCGCCCGGCGATCCCGTGGCCTCCGCCGAGGCCATGCCGCCCGCCGCGGCTCCCGCCGACCTTCAGAACCGCACCGATGCCTACGGCGCGTTCCTCGACGCGCAGTCCGCCCTCTCGCAGGGCGACGAGCCCGAAGCGCGCGCGCTCCTCGAGCGCGTCGTCGAACTCGACCCCGGTGCGGCCGCGGCCCACGCCCTGCTCGCGCGTCTCTGCCTGCGCGATGGCGACGTCGCGTGCGCCGTCGAGAACGGCCGCCAAGCGGTCGCGATCGCGCCTGACGACGCCGACGGCCACAAGGTCCTCGCCGAGATCGCGCTCGGTGCCTATCGCCAACGGCGCCAGGCGGCCGATCTCACGACCGGACTCGGGCATCTCGAGCGCGCCGCCCGCGCCGAGCCTCGCGATCCGTCGATCTGGATTGCATGGATTCGCGTGCTCGGCGGCGAGGGCCGGCTCGACGAAGCCGAGAAAGTGACGCGCGAAGCGTCGAGCGTCCCGGGTGTCGATGCCTCTGCGCCCGTCATGGCCTTCGTTCGCATGCTCGTCGCTCAGGGAGAGGACGAGCGCGCCATCCGCGTCCTCGGCGATGTCGACCTAGCCGGCCGTGCCGAAGTGCCGCTTCTCGAATTGCTGGCCGAACTGAACGCCGCGCGCGGCGACTGGGCCGAGCAGGCGGATGCCTTGACGCGCCTGCGCGCGCATCGCCCCGCCGATCCGAAGCTCGCGCAGGCGCTCGGACGCGCGCACCTGGAGGCCGGCGATGCGATCGCCGCGGTCGAGCCGCTCGAGAGCGCGCTCTCGCTGCGCCCGGACGACGCCGAGACGAGCCTCGATCTCGCGCGCGCCCTCGTCACGATCGGCCGCGGCGGCGAGGCCTCGGCCCTGCTCGCCGCGCTTCCCGACGCTTTCCGCAACAGACCGCCCGTCCTGCACCTTTGGTCGCGCGCCGCCGAGCAGGCTGGTCTTCATGGCGAAGCCGCGCGTCATCTGGAGGCGCTCTTGCCCAAACTCGATCCCGAGCAGGGTGGAGCGATCGCTCCCGCGCTGCGTTTCCGCGCGGCCGAGAGCTGGCTGGCGGCGGGAGCGGGGCAGGACGCACTGCGGATGCTCGAGGGGCTCCCCGAAGACGCCGTCGTCACGCGCCTGCGCGTCCAGGCGCTGGACGCCCTCGGCCGCGGCGAGGAAGCCGCGTTCTTGATCCGGACGCATCGCCAGGCGAATCCCGGCGACGCGGGATTCGCGGCCCTCGAGGCCGAACACGCGCTGCTCCTCCAAGGCGAGGACGCCGCGCTCGCGGTCGCGCTGACGGCGGCACGCGCGAGCGCGTCCAAGCCGCGCTTCGCCACGGCGATCGCGACCTGGCTTTCGGGATGGGGTCGGGCCGTCTTCGCGGCGCGGCTCATCGATGCGAGCGGCCTCGTCGACGGCATCGACGCCGAGGTCATGCGCGGGCGCGCGAGCGTGCTCTACGCGGCAGGCCGGCTGGGAGAGGCCGAAGCCGCCTACCGCGAGTTGCTCCAGGTCGCACCGGACGACCACACCACGCTCAACGATCTCGGCTATCTGCTCGCGGAGAGCGGCCGTGGCATCGACGAGGCCGTGTCGATGATCGAGCGCGCGCTCAGGGCGCGACCCGACGAGCCCGCGTATCTCGACAGCCTCGGCTTCGCGCTGCATCGGCAGGGGCGCTCTAAGGACGCGCTGCCCTTGCTGCTCGAAGCAGCGCGGCTCGCGGGACCGAGCCAGCAAGCCGACATCCGCGAGCACCTTGGCGACGTCCATTTCGCGCTCGGCGATCCCGCGCGCGCGCGCGCGGAATGGGAAGCCTCGCTGCGCCTCGGCAATACGCAGCCCGAGCGCGTGCTCGCCAAGTTGCGCGGCGAGAGCGCTCCGTGATCCGCGGCGCGGCCGCGATCCCGCCGTTACTCGTCACTCTTCTCGCGATCCTCGCCGCGTCGGGCTGCGCGTCGCCCGCGCGCCGGACCGCGACGCTGGCGCCCCCGGGTTCGTGCGTCGATCTCGCGTATCGAGCGCGGTTGGACGACGCGCAGCGTGAAAGTCCGCGGCGCTTCAAGGTGCGTGCGCGCGCCTGCGCGAGCGGGGCGATCGTTGCCGAGGTGAGGGGAGGCGTCGGCGGTGCGTTCGCGCTGGCGGCCGCACGGGACGGGCGCGCGCGCGTCGTCGTCATCGACGAGCGACTCGTCTTCGACGGACCCGACAGCCCGGAGTTCTGGCGCGAGGCGATCGGATTTCCCTGGGTCGGCGCGGTCTTTGCCGATCCCGGAGCGCGCGGCGAGATCGCGCGGGCCGTCCATCCGTGGCGCCTCGACGTCGGCGACGATCCCGCCCAACCCATGGCCCCGGCGACGATCCGCATCGAGGCCCCCGACGGCTCGCTCGCGCTGACGCTCGAGCGCTCGCTCGTCGCGCCCGCGGACGGCCCCGCGCCTTGGCCCGAGGCCCCCCCGAGTTTCGAACGCCGCGTTTTCGAGGACGGCCCACTGCGCGGCGCCGGGGCGGCGGCACCATGAAATCGCGCAATCTCGATCTCCTCGCCCACGCGAAGATCAACCTCGTCCTGGACTTGCTCGGGCCGCGTCCTGACGGCTACACCGAGATCGCGACGATCTTCCAGACGATCGATCTCGCGGATCGCATCCGCGTCACGCTTGCCGATGGGCCCGCCGAGGTCCTCCTCGAGGTCGACGGCGATGCGCCACCCACCCCGGAGGAGAACCTCGCGGGCCGCGCCGCGCTCGCCTATCTCGATGCGACGGGCATCGCGGCACGGGTCCATCTGCGGCTCGAGAAGCACGTCCCCGCGGGCGCGGGATTGGGCGGAGGCTCGTCCGATGCCGCCGCCGTGCTTCGCGCGCTCGACGAACTTTGCGGGGCCTCGCGTTCTCCCGGCCTGCTCGCCGAGATCGGCAGGGCGCTGGGGGCCGACGTGCCCTTCTTCCTGGAGGGCGGCCTCGCGCTGGGCACCGGCCGCGGCGACATTCTCGAACCGCTTCCCGATCTGCCGTCCACCCCGCTCGTTCTCGCTCGTTCAGAGCCGCCACTTTCGACGGCCGCCGTCTATCGAGAGGCTCGCGCCGCGTTGACTCCGAGGGTCGATGCGCCTAATATCTCGCGGTTTCTTGGGCACTTGCGAGAACGGCGCGCGTCGTTGCCTCCCGTCTCGAACGGGCTTGTCGAGGCAGCATCACGGCTCGCGCCGGGCATCGGCCGCATGGTCGATCGTCTCGCGGCGTCAGGTGGACACGCCGCGATGACGGGCAGCGGGTCGGTCGTGTTCGCGCTCTTCTCGGAGGAGCGCGCCGCTCACGACGCCGCGGCCGCGGTCCTCCGCGAATGCCCGGAAACATGGGTGTGCGTCTCGCGCACCCGGCCTCGCGATAGCCGGCGCTGAGGGAGCGCGGGCCCGCGGGGCGGCACGGGCCGGGCCTCGAGCGACTTCAGCCGGAGGGGAGGTACGCGCTTCATGGACATCACGGACATCAGGGTCTTCCCGGTCGACGAAGAAAAACTCAAAGCCTTCGTCACGGTCGTCTTCGATCAGTGCTTCGTCGTCTGCGACATCAAGGTCATCAACGGCAACAACGGCCTCTTCATCTCGATGCCATCCAAGCGGCGCAAGAACGGCACCTTCCGCGACATCGCGCATCCGCTCAACAGCGACACGCGACGCATGATCGAAGAGAAGATCCTCGCCGCCTACGAAGGCGCGCTGGCCGCGGGCGTCGAGCCGCGCTCGGTCCGCCGCCCCCGCGAAGCCGACGACGACGACGACTATTACGAGAGCCCCATGCCGCGCCGCGAGGGAGTCGGCGCCCCCAACGGGGTCCTTCGCCCGAACGCCGGCTACTGACGGAAGAAGAGTGCGCAGACACACGGGAATCGGTAACGCGGACCTCAAGGTCTTCTCGGGATCGGCGCATCCCGAGTTGCTGCGCGAGATCTCCGAATACCTCGCCATCGAACCGGGCAAGGTGCTGCTCGAGCGTTTCAGCGACGGCGAGTGCTACATCCAGATCCTCGAGAACGTGCGCGGCGCTGACGTTTTCGTGATTCAGCCGACCTTCGGAACCGCCGACAACATCCTCGAACTGCTCTTGATGCTCGACGCGTTCAAACGCTCGTCGGCGGAACGCATCACGGCGGTGATCCCGTACTTTGGCTACGCGCGCCAGGAGCGAAAGGACCGCCCGCGCGTGCCGATCAGCGCGAAGCTCATGGTCGATCTCATCGAGACGGCGGGCGCCGATCGCGTGCTCACCATGGATCTGCATGCACCCGCCATCCAGGGATTCTTCGACATCCCGGTCGACCACCTCTACGCGGCGCCGGTTTTGATCGACTATCTCAAGAGCCTCGCCCTCGAGCACCCGGTGATCGTCTCGCCCGACGCCGGCGGCGTGGAGCGCGCACGCGCCTACTCGAAACGCATCGGCGGCGACCTGGCCATCGTCGACAAACGGCGCACCGGGCACAACGTCGCCGAGTCGGTCCAGGTCATCGGCGAGGTAAAGAACCGCGACTGCGTCATCATCGACGACATCATCGACACGGCCGGCACCTTTTGCGGCGCCGTCCGGGCACTTCGCAAGGCGGGGGCGCGGTCTGTTCGCGGCTGTTTCACGCATGCCGTTTTGTCCGGACCAGCCGTGGACCGGCTGAATGCCATGGACGAACTGGCGGAGATCGCCGTCACGAATACAATCCCGCTCGACGAAAACCGGCGTTCGATCGCCAAGCTGCGCGTTCTTTCGGTGGCTTCCCTCCTCGGTGAGGCCATTCGCAGGACATACACGAACTCCTCGGTCTCCTCACTCTTCGTGTGACCGGGGTGCTGGGTGAGGGCTCCCGGCGGGCCCTCGAGGAACGATCATGAGCAAG
>CAZPJJ010000032.1:0-17670 GCA_964586535.1 uncultured Acidobacteriota bacterium
CGTCAATGAGGTAGTGCCATGCCAAGGCGCCGCCGGCCTCGCGAACGGCTTCGTCGATCGCGCGCATCGACGAACTCCAACCGAGCGAGAGCACCCGGCCGTACTCCGTGTCGGGCGGCGCGGATGGATCGGGGACGGGCCAGTACGACCACGTCTCCTTCGTCGAGCGATCGCGCCACGGGACATGCCGCGCGACCCCCTCGAGCGGCGCGCCCGGCGTGCGAAAGACGCGGTAGCCCTGGTCGTAGTCGAGAACGCCGTCCCAGGTTTCGACGAGCGCATGGCTGATCCCGGCAGCAGCAAGCGCGCGCGGGATCGTCTCCGCGAGGTGCCAGTAGAGGACGACGACGACCGGCCGGTGCTCCTCGAACCCGTGCGCGCGGGCGCGCTCGACGACCGCGCGCAGGTTCGCGAAGCCGTCCGGGTAGACGAACGCGGATCCATCCCAGATCACGCGTTCCTCTTGCGTCCAGCGCGGCGCGATCGCGATCGTCGTCATCCCGTGGGCGCGCGAGTTGGATAATTGAGCGTCGTCCAGCGGGTCCGTGTCGCGATAGAGAAAATACGCGGGCGACGCGTCGCGCAGCGCGAGCGGCAGCACCGTCATATCGAGAGGGAGAGAAAGCGGCGCGGCGAGGCCCTCCGCGGCCGTGACCTCGATCGAGCCTCGATACGCGCCGGGGCGCACGTCGGCCGGCACGTGAACCGTCAGCCAGAATTGCTGCGTCGTGCGCGCCGCCATGTCGAAGGGCCTCGCGCGGTCGAGCCAGCCCGGTAGCAGCGGCTTGTTCGGGAGAGGGCGCCAGCGCTTGTACGGCTCGACGTAGCGCGTGGCGCGCACCTCGACGCGATCGCTCGCGATGAGCGCACCGTCCGGGCCGGCGAGATCGCTCACCGCGACGCGCACTCCGCGCAGCGCCACCTGCGCGCGCACGCCGACACTCGCCGGCTCGTACTCGCCGGGAGCTGCGGCAAGGGACAGCGGCGCGGCGAGTTCGGCCGGCGCCGGGATGTCTTCGCGGTAGATCGGCTTCGCCCAGTGCCGGACGAAGAGCGCTGCGGGTCCCGGCGGCTCCGGCGGCGGCGCGGGCGCGGGCGCGCAGGCCGCGGAGGTGAGAGCGAGTGCGATCGCGAGTGTGATCGCCAGCGCGCGGACGACGGCGGCCGGGTCGCGATCAGCCTGGTGTTCCGGCGTCACCGGCGAAGCCGCTCGAGAAGCGATGCGCGTACCGATTCGATGTCGGGCGAGAGTCCTCCCTCGCGTGGCTCCGCCGGCGGGAGCCAGTACGCGTTCGGGGTGACGCCCAGCCAGTCGGCGATTCGCCTCACGAAACCCGGCTGATCGCGGACGAAGTCCTCGTAACGGATCACGAGAGGTTCGATGGAGTGCGCCGAGAAAAAGCGCTGCCACGAGTCGTTCTCGGATTCGATGACGCCCCGGCAGCGAAGGACGTGTCCGAGATCGCCCAGTGTGTCCGTGCGGCTCGGCTCCGTCGTCCGCGTCATGTCGAAGCCCCAGATCCCCGTGATGAACGAGATGTGCAGCGATACCGCCTGTGCATCGAGATCGTCTCGATAGAGGAATATCGTTCGCGCGTCGCCCCAGAGCGCGCCTTCGAGGTCCGCACGGACGCGGGTGAACTGAGGCCACTGGAGCTTCAGCCCCCAAACCCCATTGGGCGACGTGCGCTTCTCGTCGAGCGTGTTGAAGTAGCGGGGTGTTCCCTTTGGCGGGATGCTCCAGCGCTTCGAGAGCCTCTCGATGTGGAGCTTGTTGAAGTACTCCTGCGGGACGCCGAGTCCCGCGTTGATGAGTTGTCGACAGAGCAGGAACGATCCCGAGCGCTGCGTCGAGCAGATCACGTAGCGGCGGCGCGAGCGGGATGGGTCGAACGGCGGCTGATCGAAGCGCGCGTCGTCGATCTCCATCTCGGGGATCTTCTCGTAGCGGCGAGCGCGGGTGTCGCCCGTTGGAGGCATGTGCGTCTCGAAGGCGTCCATCGTGTCCCTCAGGTCGCATTCTCGCGGGCCAACGGACGGACTGTCCAGCGTCCCAGTCTCGGCGGGCCGCGGCGAAAGCACGTCACAGGATCCCGCTGGCTCGCCACCCCGGTGTCCGGGCCCGAATCGCAGGCGTGACATCGCGGACCAGCCTCCCGCGAGACTCGGCGCGATCGCTCCCCTGCGCGAGGCTTACACGCGTATTGCCGGGCGCGTTGTCCGGGACGATCCCGGGACGCCGCCGCACAGCGCGCCATGACATCGGCCGGATGATCCGCGCTGCCCGATGTCGCGGGGGCAACGCGGTCGTCACGCGCTGCGCGGAGTCGGCCACGACATTCGGGCGAACGAGCGGGTTCGCATCGGCGATCGTGCGAGGAAGGGGGGCGTCATGTCGGCGAACGTGAGCAAGAGCGGGGCGGCGTCGCCAGTCGCGCAGATGAGAGCGGCCCGCGGTGGCAATCGTGCAAAAGAGGGGGTCCCGTGTGAGCGATCGCTCAAAAGCGGGGGTCCCGTGTACACGGGTCCCCTCGAAATGAACGATCGTCGACACGGGGTGGTCGAAATGAGCAGCGCTCGGCACTCGATTGGCCGCCTTCGTGCGAGATCGCTCGAACGAGGGGGTCCCGTGTCCACGAGTCCCGTCGAAACGAGCGCCTCTCGGCCTGCGGACCGCGCGCGAGCCACGAGCTTGCTCAAAATCGGGGGTCCCGTGTGAGCGATCGCTCAAAAGCGGGGGTCCCGTGTACACGGGTCCCCCTGAAATGAACGATCGTCGACACGGGGGTGGTCGAAATGAAAGATCTTCGATGGACCAGCGGTCGTCGCGGCTGGAGATCTTTCAGACGAGGGGGTCCCGTGTGCACGGGTCTTGGGGTTACGAAAGATCTTTTGGTTCCTGGATCGCTCTTGCGTACCGAGACCTTTCAAAATCGGGGGTCCCGTGTGAGCGATCGCTCAAAAGCGGGGGTCCCGTGTACACGGGTCCCCTCGAAATGAACGATCGTCGAAACCAGACCGTCGGTGGGCGCATTTGCTGTGTCCGCGGTGGTTGAACCGATCAGCGTGAGACGCAGGCCTTCGCACCAGCAAGTGTCCTCTCTCCCCACGCGCCCTCTCTCCACCGCGACGCCGCTCCCGACCGTACTCCACCGCGACGCCGCTCCCGACCGTACTCCTCGCGACGCCGCTTCCGACCGTACTCCTCGCGACGCCGCTCGCAGCACTCCGCGGCCCGCCCCGCGTCATCCTCGCGCTCCCCGACTCGCTCCACGACCCTCGCATCGACGCGCGCGGGCCCGCGGCGCAACACCCACAGCACGAGCAGCGAGGCGGCGGCGCGGAGGCCGATGAGCAGCCCCCACCACACGCCGGCGCCCCCGCGTCATCCTCGCGCTCCCCGACCCGCTACACGACTCTCGCATCGACGCGCGCGGGCCCGCGGCGCCACACCCACAGCACGAGCAGCGAGGCGGCGGCGCCGAGGCCGATGAGCAGACCCCACCACACGCCGGCGACTCCAACCCCCATGCGGAATGCCAGCATCCACGCGATCGGGATGGCGAGCGCGTAGTAGGCGAGCAGGTTGAAGGCGGCGGCGGGCAGGGTGCGCCCCATGCCGCGCAGGATCGCGCAGCCGACGACCTGCAATCCGTCGAAGAGCTGAAACCCCGCGGCGATGGGCAGCAGTGCGGCGCCGATGGCGATGACGGTGGCGTCGGAGGTGTAGACGTGGGGCAGGTCGTCGCGCAGCACGAAGAAGACGATCGCGAAGAGTCCCATCGCGAGCGCCCCCAGGATGAAAGCGACCCACGCCGCGCGCTGTGCGCCGCGCGGATCGCGAGCACCGATGAGGTTGCCGACGCGAATCGCCGCGCCGATCGATATGCCGAGCGGCACCATGAACGACAGGCTCGCGAGGTTGAGCACGATCGTGTGGCCGGCGAGCGCCTCTGCGCCGAGGCGCCCCGCCATGAGCGTCGAGATTTGAAAGGCCCACACCTCGAGGCCGAATTGAAGCGCGACGGGGATGCCGAAGCGCAAGATCTCCACGAGGCGCGCGGGTTGTAGAGCTTCGCGCGTCCAGGGGATCCACGCGCCGTGGTGGAGGCGGCGCGCGACGATCCACGCCGCGAGTGCCACGAAGAAGAACCAGCGCGTCGCGGTCGTCGCCCACGAGGATCCGACCAACTCGAGACGCGGGAAGCCCCAGTTCCCGTAGATGAGTAGCCAGTTCATGCCCGCGTTGAGGAAGTTCGCGACGAAGGCGACCCACATAGCGGGCGCGACGAGCCGTCGTCCTTGCAGGTACTGGCGCAACGCGACGAAGAGCAGGAAGGGCAGCACGCCCGGGATCTGCACGAGGGCATAGCGATGGGCCTCGTGCGCGAGCGCAGGGTTCTGTCCCAGCAGCAGCAACCCCTGCTCGGTGAACACGAGCGCGAGCGCCGTCGGCACCGAGACGAGCGCGGCGATCGCGAGCCCTTGCTGCAGCGCGAGCCCGAGCCGCGCGCCGTCCTTGGCGCCGTGGGCCTGGCTCACGATGGGGTCCATGCCGAGCACGACGCCCATCGCCGCGAGCATCGTTCCCATGACCCACACGTTCGCCAGGGCCGCCGCCGCGAGGGGCTCGACGCCGATGCGGCCGACCATGATCGCGTCGACGACGCCGAGCGCCATCATGCACACCTGCGTCACGATCACGGGGCTGCCGAGATGCAAAAGCTCCCGAGCCTCGTGCGCCCAGAGCACGAGCGATCCCCGCTCCGTCACGATGTCACCGCGTCGCGCCCGTCGCGCCGATCTGCTCGATGACGAACGCGTCTTCCAGGGCCGTCTCGAGCAAGCGGTCGTAGCGTCCCGATGCGCCGCCGTGTCCGGCGCCCATGTTGGTGCGCAGCAGGAGCGGGCGGTCGTCGGTCTTGGTCGCGCGGAGCTTCGCGACCCACTTGGCGGGCTCCCAGTACTGCACGCGCGGATCGTTGAGACCGGCGAACACGAGCATCGCGGGGTAGTTCTGCGCGCGGACGTTGTCGTAGGGCGAGTAGGCGAGCATCGCGCGGAAGGCCGCGGGATCGGCGGGGTTGCCCCACTCTTCGTATTCGATGACGGTCAGTGGGATCGACGGATCGCTCATCGTGTTGATCACGTCGACGAAGGGCACCTGCGCGACGGCGGCGCGGAAGAGGTCGGGGCGCTGATTGACGACGGCGCCGACGAGCAGCCCGCCCGCGCTACCGCCTTTGATCGCGAGGCGGTCGGGTGAGGTGATGCCGCGGGCGACGAGCGTCTCGGCCGCGGCGATGAAGTCGGTGAAGGTGTTCTGCTTCTTGAGCAGCTTGCCGTCTTCGTACCAGCGGCGGCCGAGCGCGCCGCCACCGCGCGGATGCGCGATCGCGAAGACGACGCCGCGGTCGACGAGCGGCAGCCGCGACGACACGAAGCGCGGCTCGATGGTGAAGCCGTACGAGCCGTAGCCGTAGAGCAGGCAGGGCGCGGGCTGGCCCTCTGGCAGATCGGCGCGGCGCACGAGCGAGATCGGCACGCGCGTCCCATCGGGAGCCTCGGCCCAGAGCCGCTCCATGCGGTAGCGCGCTGGATCGTGGCCGGGTACGACGTCCTGTTTCACGATCGTCTTCGTGCGCGCGTCCATGTCGTAGTCGATGTAGGTCGCGGGCGTCACGAGCGACTCGACGGCGTAGCGCAGCGTCGCGGTCGCGAAGTTGGGGTTCTCGTCGACGTCGGCGTGATAGAGCGGCTCATCGAAGGAGACCTCGTGCCATTCGCCCGTAGCGAACGAATGGATCTCGAGCCGGCGCAGCGCGTTGCGCCGGCGCGTGAGGACAAGATGGCCCGAGAAGAGATCGACGCCTTCGATCACGGCGCCCGCTTCGTGCGAGACGACCTCCTCGAGGGCGGTCTCCGCCGAGCCGGGCAGCGCGGTGAGCGGCACGCGCACGACGCGGAAGTCGAGCGCGCCGTCATTGGTGCGTAGGTAGACGTGCTCGCCCCGGTGATCGACGTCGTACTCGACGCCCTGCTTGCGCGGCAGCACGAGCCGGACGCCGGCGAGCGGCGCATTCGCGTCGATGAGGCGCGCCTCGCTCGTGATCGCGCTCGCGACGTCGATGACGACGAAACGCTCGCTGCGCGTCTTGAAGAGCGTCACGTGGAAGCGGTCGTCCTCTTCGCGAAAGATCTCGTCGCCCGCGCCGGGCTCGCCGAGGCGATGGCGGCGGACGAGCCACGGCCGCTGCGCCTCGTCCTGCTCGATCGTGAAGATCGTCTTCGAGTCGTTCGCCCAGGCGATGTCGGCGGACGCGTTCTCGGCGATCGTCGCGGCGATCGCGCCCGTGGCGAGATCCTTGACGACGATCGTGTGGCGTTCGTCGCCCGCGTCGTCGACGGCATAGGCGACGAGCGCGTGGTCGGGCGAGACCTCGACCGAGTCGACCCGCAGGTACTCCTGACCCGCGGCGAGCGCGTTGGGGTCGACGAGGATCTCCTCGGCGCCGGGTGGCTCGACGCGCCGGCGGCAATGGATGGAGTACTGCAGGCCCTCCTGGGTGCGCCGGTAGTACTCGTAGGGGCCGATGCGAACCGGCGCGGACTGGTCGGTTTCTTGGAGGCGGGCCTTCATCTCGGCGAAGAGCGCCTCGCGCAACGGCGCGAGCGGGGCCGTCACCGCCTCGGTGTAGGCGTTCTCGGCTTCGAGATGCGCGATGACTTCGGGTGCGCCGCGCTCGCGCAGCCAGCCGTACGCGTCGACGAGACGCTCGCCGTGGAGTTCTGTGACGCGGGGTTCGCGTCGCGCCTTGGGCGGCTGCGATCCGCGCGGGGCGCCAACGCCACAGGCGGCGAGCGCGAGGATCGCGAAGGCGAGTCCGGCAAAGATGGGATCGGGAGTCGAACGGGCGGCGAGCATGCTGTCCTCCGCGCGGGTGGCGGCGCGCAAACGCGGGATTGTAGCCCTCGGCGCGCGGCGAGGCTTGCGTCGGGCGCGCCCGCGGCGGAGAGTGCGCCCATGCGCAGCGGGCCCGCGATCCGTTCTCCCGTCTTTGCACGGCTCTCGGCCTCCGTCGCGATCGGTCTGGCCATCGTGATGACCGGCTGCTTCCGCTCTCCGGTCGAGCGATCGCTGGAGCTGGTTTTCGGCGCGGAGGGCGGTGTGCGGGCCGTTTTCGTCACGCGTTTGGATTGGCCTGCCGCGGGCGACGCGGATACCGGGCCCAACGCGCGCGCGCGCAAGCGCCTCGAGCAGCTCGCCCAGCAGATCGAGCGCGGCGACGATTCGTGGTCGCGCGAGGTGGCTCGGCTCGAGCCCGCGCGCGAGCGGATCGCCTACGAGCGCGAGGCGGGGCGGCTCGTCCTCGCGGAGCGCGCGATCGACGTCATCGATCCGCGCGATCTCGCGCCGGTCTTCGCGGCGAGCGGCGTCGAGTACGGGTTCACCGTCCTGGGCGGCACGGCGACGCTCACGTTGCGCCCTGGATCGTCGCGGCGGGCGACGGGACGCGATCGCGCCGCCTACCAGGCGTCGATCGGGCCGTGGCTCGAGATGGCCGAGGCGTACGTCGCCGCGCTGCGCGCGCTCTACGCCTATCTCGAGGCAGAGCCCTCGCGGGCGCGCGCTTGCCTGGGGCCGCTCGTGGCGGACGTGCTCGACGACGATGTCAAGGAGTCGCTTCCCGAGTTGAGCGAAAACGAGCAAGCTCTCGTGGACGCGGTCAACGAGGCGATGACCGCGCTCGCCGGCGTCTTTCGCCCGCAGGAAGCGAGCGACGAGGGTTATTCGCTCGACGAGATCTCGAACCTCGTCCACGACCCGTTCCCCGCGCCTCTCACGATTCGCCTCCCGCGCGCTCCGCTCGAGGTGACGGGTTTCGAGGCCGGGGAGGGCGGAACGCTCGTCGTGGGAGGGACGAGCCTTTGGCGCGCGTGGCTCGACGTTGCGGCGAAAGTCGTCGAGCCGGATCCCCTGCGAGAGGTCGTGACGCGCTTTCGCGCGACGGTCGACAAGCCTGCTCCGCTCGACCTCGACGAGTTCGCCGCGCGTCCGCGCAGCGCTCGCGCCGTGGATGCGCGCATGCTCGGAGAGGAGATCGCCCTGCGCCTCGAGCCCGCGCTGCTTTATCAGGTGTCGTGGAGGCTGGAAGAAAGCAGCGAGTGAGGGGCGCCACCCGCGGCGGCGCCCCTCGACAGATCAGCGGAAGCGTGCGAGTCCACCGGGCACGCGAGGCGGCGACACCGTGGCGACCGGCAGCACGTACGGGTCGCTCGCGAGGATCGGGCAGAGGTCGATCGACCCAAGACCAGCGTCGAAGCGCGCGTTCAGCTCGTCGATGAAGGCGTTGGCGACGATGCCGTGCGTCGTCGACGAGGGATGCACGAGATCGAGCGAGAAGAGCCCGCCGCCGAATCCGGCGGAGAGGCGCTGCCCGCAGACGAGCTGGCCGTTGGCGTCGGAGTCGCGCAAGAGCGCGTTGACATCGACGAGCCCCGCGCCGATGCGTTCGGCTTCGGCGGCGATGATCTCGTTGAAGATCGCGACGCGCGCGGCGATCTGGCGCGCTTCGTCGACGGTCAGCACGACGGAGGGCGGCAGCGGCCCCGGCACCTGGCCCTGGAGGATCGGGGGAATGAGCGCGAGCGCCGGCTGCGTGACGAGGTCGTCGGCGCCGACTCCGAGCGCGAGGCCGAGCAGCGAGTCCGGGACGCCGAGGAAGTAGGCGAGTTCGCGCCGCGAGAAGAGGAACGGAATCACCGTCACGTCGGGCACGTTCGCGAAGACGACCGTGGCGCCGGTGGCCTCGAGGCGCGTCGCGAGTTCGGCGAACGACGCCTGGAAGGCGGCGGGGTCCGTCAGGAAGGCGGGATCGGCGCCGAGGGCGGCCGCGAGCGCGTCGTTGGAGCCGATCCAGACGAGCGCGGTCGTGGGCGCGAGCGCCTCGGCCCATTCGACCTGGCTCTTCGAGATGCCCGCGAAGAGGCCGGGAAGGCCCAGCACGAGATCGGTGATCGAGTCGACGGGCAGATCGGGCCGTGTCGTCAGCGTGTCGCCGACGCGATGGCCGGGGACCGCGAGGTTGGTTGCCTGCGCGAAAGGATCGAGGCGCCCGGGCGAGGTGCCGGGCGAGGGCAGGATGACCGGCGGCGGGCCGATCTCGACGAGTTCGAGCACGTTGGGGATGCCAGGCTCGCCGATGAGCGGAATCGAGAGCGGCACGCCCGCCGCGCCGGCGATGAGCACGCCGTAGCTGCGTGTCTGGAAAGTCTCCGCGAGACCGCCGCTCTGGAAGCCGGCCGAGATCGAGTCGCCGATGACGACGAGGCGCGAGAAATCGGCGGGTGCGTCGGCGCGGGGAGTCGCGGCGAAGAGCGGCGACACCGCGAGGACGGCCAGTAAAGCCGCCGCGGGGACGGGTGCGAAAGAACGTTTTCTGCGAGCCATGATCGCGGACGACCTCCTGTACGACGGTCAAAACGGTTCGAAGTGGCCGCTTACGTCGTAACTCGCGATCGTACGTCGACGCGCCGTCGCGACAAGGCAGTTCGGTAATCTCAGCGCTGTGTGTCCGGGGAGTGGCTCAGCTCGATGCGGGCTCAGCGAGCCGGGCGATCGGCCAAAGAGGGGCGTGTCGGTGAAGCGCGCGTCGTCATCGAGGCATTCGATTCGGTCGCCGAAAGACGCGATGCGCGGCTAGCACTCGCACGTCTCCATTGGTGAAGGTCTTGCCGTCGGGGATGGGCGGCCTGCGCATGGCCCAGAATGCGAGACCGCCGCAGGTCACGACGCCCAGCGCGAACGCGAGAGCCGCACGACGAAGCAGCCGATCGCGATCCGGAGGCCCAGCCACCACGAAGACCTGGACTCGCTGATTACCACGTCGACTCTCGCAAACTCGTCGCGGCCGGCCGGTGGTTCCATCGCGGGCGGTCGACGCGGGGGCCGATCGATCATTCGCCCATGAGGCCATGCGGCTTTCGCCATCGAAGTCCGCGCGTGTGACAACGATATTTTCTCTCTCCAACGCGGGCCTGCGCTGCGCTATAGTGCCGCGCATGAGAAAACACCCGATCGTTTCTCGTCGTCATGGGGGCTTGATCGTCACTCTCTTCGTCGTGCTGGTGGGGTTGGTCGCGACACCCGCCCTCGGTGCGAGGAAGGACACCCGGCTCGAAATCGAGGTCGGGCCGAAGTCCATGTCGGACGCCGAGCGCGCGCTCGCGCCCGACCCGGCCCAGGGCAGCGAGCACGGCATCGTGCTCGTGGACCTCAACGAGTGGCGGCACCTCAAACCCTGGGAGACGCGCGTCACGCGCCGCGTCCGCGCCAAGGTCTTCACGAACGAGGCGCGTTCGCTCGGCGACATCGTCGTTCCCTACGCGGGAAGCGACATCTCTCTGGTCTCCTTCTGGGCGTTCGCCGTCCTCCCGGATGGCAGCGTCCGCGAGATCACGCAAGCGGATCTGCAATTCCAGCTGGATTCCGAAATGCGCGGCGACAAGCTCGGCTCGCTCCGCGCCGCGATCCCCGGCGTCGAGCCGGGGTCGATCGTCGAATTCGGCTACGACGTCGAGATTCGCCGTTATATCAGTACACCGCAGTACACCGTGAAGGGCGAGTGGCCGGTCCAGCGCGTCGCCTATCGATGGGCGCCGCTCGCGGCACTCACCGCCACTTACTATATCGGCGAGCAGAACGGCTTCGAGCTCAAAGTCACGCCGGACCGAGGGTCGCTCCTGGTCGAAGGCGCCAACATTCCCGCCAGGGCGAGGGGCGACTACCTGCCGCCGATCGAGCAGATCGACGGCGTCGTGATCTTCTTCTACCGCCTGGGGACCGAGTCGACACCCGAGCTCTTCTGGAAGAACACCGCTCGGCGCATCACGCGCGAGATGAAGCGGTTCACGAAGGCCACTCCCGAGGTCGAATCGGTGGTCAACAATCTCGACGTACCGAAGGACGCGCCGCTCGAGGCGCGCCTGCGCGCGGCGCATCGCTGGCTCGGCGCGAACATCGAGAACATCTCGCGCGACGCGACGGGCTCGAGCAGCCCCTTCGACGTGCAGATCATCGGCGAAGACGAAACGCGCAACGCGAAAGAAGTCATCGTCGACCGGCGCGGACAGGCCAACGAGATCAGCATGACTTTCCTCGCGCTCGCGCGGGCGATGGGCGCGGAAGCCGACGTCGTGCTCGCCGCCGATCGCTCGACGAGGCTCTGGCGGAAGGAACTCTTCACCGTCTCGCAGTTCTCGGCGATGCTGGTTGCGGTCAAACTGCCGGGCCTGCCGCCCGACAAACCACTCATCGTTGATGTCGCCTCCGATCTGCCGTTCGGCCAAGTTCCGTGGTGGTACACGGCTACGAACGCCGCGCGGGTCACCGAGGACGGCGTCCAACCCTTGCTCCTGCCGGTCACCGGACCCGAAATCAACGCCGAGCGGATCACCGGAACGCTCACTTTCGAGGAAGGCGGCGAGGTTCTCGTCGGGCGCTTCGACAAGACGCTCGACGGGCAGCGCTCTCGCGTGCGCGCCAGCATCCGCGACAGGAGCGCCGACGAGCGCCAGCGTTCCCTCGAATCCCGTTGCGGGTCGGGCGGTTCGCTCGAGGTACTTTCCGCGACGTCGAGCAGCCTCGACGATCGCTCGAGTCCGTTCACGATCACTTGCGAAACCGAGTCGCTCCTCGCGAGTTGGACGCCCGAGACGAATATTTTCCGACTCGGGCTCGGTGGCCCTTGGATGGGCTCGGCGCCCGACATCGATCAGGAGAAGGGCCGCAAGCTGCCGATCGTCTTCCAGTATCCGTACTCGTCGACGAGCGATCTTCTGCTCACGCCGCCCGAGGGCTTCGACGTTCCCGTTCTTCCCGCGCCCCGCACCTTGAAGACCCCGTACGTCACCTACGAAATGCGCTTCGAGAAAACACCCGAGGGCATCAAGATCCATCGCCACTTCGCGCTGACCACGCTTCAGGTACCGCCCGAGAACATCGGCCCGCTGCAGGCGATGCTCCAGGAAGTGGCGCGAGGCGACGCGACCGAGATCACGCTCAAGCGCAAGGCAGCGCAGCCGTGATGGCGCGCGCGCGGTTCTGGCTCGTCGCGCTCGCCGTCGTGGCCGCGACCACCCCGCTCGCGCGCGCGGCGGCACTCCCGGAATGGGCCGAGGGCATCGCCAAGGCCGCGGTCATGCCGGAGGGTACGATCGGCGACTCGACGTGGCGCGTGCTGCTGGACGAGACGGTCTACGAGGTCTCGCCCGCGGGCGCTTTGAGCATGAAGAGACGCATCGCGCGCCAAGCGCTCGACGATCGGGTCGAGGGCACGATCGGCGGAGTCGGCTTCCTGGCCGGCGAAAAGGTTCTGAAGACCCGCGCTTGGCACGTCCCCGGGGACGGCGGCCGGATCGATCGCTCATCCAAAGGCGACTCCGTCGACGTTCGCATGGACGATTCCTTCCTCGGCGATCAACGAATGCGCATGATCGCGATCGCCGGTTTGAAGCGCGGCAGCCTCGTGTTCTTCGAGTTCGAGTCGGAGACGACTCTCGAAGTGCTTTCCGTTACCTGGTCGGTCTCTCAGGCCGCGCCGCTCGCGCGCGCGCGACTCGCGTTGGAAGTGCCGGCGGGCTGGACCGTCCGCCACGCCTGGTCGGTTCCCGTCGAGCCCGCGACCGCCCTGACCGCGACGCCGACGACCTGGGAAATTCGCGATCTGCCGAAGCTGACCACGCATGAACTCGGGCCCGAGTTCGATGAATTGCAGCCCATGCTCGTCCTCACGCTGCATCCGCCCCCCGGGACGAGCGTCGGCCCGGTCGCGGTCGAGTCTTGGAGCGACCTCGGCCGTTGGTACGCGGGCCTCGTCAAGGACCGCCTCACGCGGACACCCGAAGTCGAAGCGTTCGCCGCCCAGGTGCGAGGTGACGCGACGCAGCCAATCCCGGAGCGTGTGCGCAACGTCTCCGCCGCCGTCCGCGACCGCGTCCGCTACGTCGCGCAAGCTCTCGGAGCGGGACGCTACCAGCCGCGGCCCGCTCACGAGACGCTCGCGACGCTCTGGGGGGACTGCAAAGACAAATCGACGCTGCTCGCGTCCGCGCTCTCCACCGAGGGCGTCGTCGCCTATCCGGTTCTCGTGAGCGCCACGTCGCGCGTCGAGCCGCCCGCGAGCGTGCCCACCGCCGGTCTTTTCGATCACCTGATCTTGGCGATCCGCCTGCCCGGCGAAGCGGCGGTTCCCGCGTCGCTCGCGCCCGCGGTCGCCGAGGTCGAAGGCCTCGGGCGTCTGCTCTTCGTCGACCCCACGGACGAGTACAGTGCCGTCGGTCATCTCTCGACCCACGTCGCCGGCAAGACGGCGCTGCTCGTCGAGGAGAATGGTGGGAGACTCGTGCGCATCCCCCAGCCGCCCGCGTCTTCGAACCGCGTCGACTTCGTGGTGCGTGGCCGCCTGCTTCCGACCGGGGGCGTCGAGGTGACTCTCGAAGCACACCATCGAGGGGAGCCCGCCAGTCGGAACCGCGCGAGCTACCGCGCCGACAGCGAGGAGTATCGCAAGGCGACCGAGAGTTGGATCTCGTCCGATTGGGTCGGCGCCACGATCGGGCCGCTCGAAGTCGTCGATACCGAGGACGGGCTCGTCGAACGCATCTCGTGGAAGGCGGATCGTCTTCCCGGGGGAGGCAAATCGTTGCCGATCTTCGTGCGCACGGCGAACTGGATACCCGCGGCGTCGGTGACGCGGCGCGCGGTGCCCGTCGTCTACGGCTATCCGCGCACGATCCACGCGTCGTCCACCTGGGAAGGGCTCCCGACCGGAGCGACGCCCGACGCCCCTCTCGAGCGCGAACTCGCGGGTGTTCGCGTGAAGTCCTCCACCACACTCGACGGTGACAAGGCGACCGCGAGCCTCGAGATCGAGTGGTCGCGCACGGAGTTCGGCGTCGAGGAATTCCGCGACCTGCGGCGGCTTTACTCCACGGTGGGCGCGGCCTTTGGCGCCACGGTGCATCTTCCGTAGCTTGAACTCTTCAATGAAGGGTAAGGGCTAGCTTCGTCGCGTGGTTCGGGGCGGCGGAACGAGTTGACGCACGCTGATGGCAAGAGCCACCATGGCCGCCCCAAACGGTCATCGGCGGCGATGCGGGTTCCTTGGGGAGGGCCCCGCGTGCCAAGGGAGATCCATCATGCTCAACATCAGCGTCGGCCGCGCGGGCCGCGATGCGTGCGCCCAACGTGCGTTGGCGATCGGCATCGCGGCGATCGCCATCGCCCTGCTCGTCCCGGCGGCTCTCGCCGCGACACCGAAGACGCGGCTCGAGTTCAAGCAAGGGCCCCGCGAGATCACCGAAGCGGAGCGCGCGACGGCTGCCGATCCGGCGCGGGGTATCGACGGCGCATACGTCTATGTCGACCTCAACGAGTGGACGCACAAGACGCCCTTCGAAGCGCGTTCTTCACGGCGCGTGCGCGCCAAGGTGCTCTCCGAAGAGGGTCTCGCGGTCGCCGACATCGTCGTCCCCTATGCGGGCAACGACATCAACGTGATCTGGTTCTGGGCTTTTGCCGTGCTTCCCGACGGGACCGTCCGCGAGGTGCAACGCGAGGAACTCGTCTACGAGCCGATTCTCGAACGCCAGCAAGACAAAGTGGGACGTCTGCGCGGGCGTATCCCCGACGTGGTGCCCGGCTCGATCGTCGAGATTGGCTACGACGTTGAAATGCGCCGCTTCACGCGGCCTCCGCGCACGACGCTGCGCGGACCCTGGTTCATCGAGCGCTTCGCGTATCGGTGGGTTCCGTTTCCGGAACTCTACCCCGAGTACTTCTCGCGAGGTGCTGAGATCTATCTCGGGTCCTTCGCCGCGCGAATCGCCGACCGGCCGCTGGGGCGCGATCCGGACTCCAAGGCCGGCCGGCCGATGATGCCGGCGTTCTATGTCGGGCGCGGCGAGGGCGTCGAGACGAAGGTCGAACGGGATATGGACGCCGTCCTCGTCGAGGCGTCGAATCTTCCTCCATTCGCCGCGCGTCCGCTCGAACCCGCCCGCGAGTCCCTCACGGGCGTGGTCGCCTTCTTTTACAGCTTCGAAGACTCGCGCTCGGTGGAGGATTTCTGGATCGCCGAAACGCGCGGCGAGGTGCGCGAGATCGAGCGCTTCACGAAGAAGACCAAGCGCCTTTCCAACCTGATCGTCGAGATGGGGATCAAGAATCCGTCGTCGTTGGAGGAAAAACTCGCCAGGATTCACGGATGGCTGCAAGCGAACGTCACGATCGTCGGCGAGGACGCCGAATTGACAGAGACGCCGTTCTACGTGGGGATCCACCAGCGTGGAGGCGACCGCAGCGCGAACGACGTGATCGAGGACAAGCGCGGCACCGCCGAGGAAGTACGGCTGACCTTCTTGGCACTCGCGAAGCTCGTCGGCGCGTCCTGCGAGGTGATTCGCGTCACGGATCGTCGCGAGCGCTACTGGGAGCCCGCGTACCGCTCGTTCGAGCAGTTCGACGCGACGCTGACGATCGTCCGCGGCCGCGGCAGGGACACGAGCGCCTCACCGTTGATCATCGACGCCGCATCGCGACTGCCCTTCGGGATCGTGCCGTGGTACTACACGGGCGCACCCGGGGCGCTCCTGACGGAGCAAGGACCCGTGGAGTTCCGCGTGCCCGTCGAGAGTGCGGCGGTCAATCTGCGCCGCTCCGAGGTGCGGCTCGTGCCGGCGCTCGTGGACGCATCGATTTTTGCCGAGTGGTCCGTCACGTTCGGGGGGCAGCACTTGATGCGGGTGGACAGGATCGCGAGCCAGGAGGGCGCGGAGCGCGAAGCGAAGGTTCGCGAACTCTGCTCGCAGGGTCGGCCGCTCGACATCACGAAAGCCGCGCTCGCCCCGATCGATGCGGCCACGGGAACGGCGACGTTGACTTGTTCGGCCAAGCTGCCCTGGGAGGTGGACGCCGCGAAACCGTCATCGCTTCGAGTTCCGGTCGCGGGGCCGTGGATCGCGAGTCTGCCCGAGTTCGGCGCCCGAACGCGCTCGACGCCCTTGGTTCTCGAGTATCCCAGCGGTTGGGTGGACGAGATCGTGGTGGTTCCTCCGCCGGGCTTCGCAGTGAGCACGATGCCCAAGCCCGCGCGTATGCAGACCGACGCGGCGGGCTACGAGCTGCGGGTGGAAGCCGTACAGGAAGGGGCCAAAGTGCAACGCACGCTCGCGCTGACGAGCCTCCTCGTACCGGCCGATCGACTCGCGCAGGTCTTCGGCGTGGTCGATCGAGCGCGCGTGCACGATCTCGGTGAGGTCGTCCTCGCGCCGAACTAAGCCTGGGCTAGTTCGCGTCGCGCGCGGCCTCTGCGGGTTCGATCGCGAAGATGTGGTTCCACCACGCGGGTTCGTCCTTGAGGTGACGGTCGAACCACGCGAGGATCGTCTCGCTCCAGGCTTTGCGCTTGTCGTAGGGCACGATCCAGTGATCCTCGCCCTGGACGCGCACGTACTCGACCTCACGGCCGAGGATCTTGAGCGCCGTGAACATCTGCTCGCTCTCGCCCGGCGGCACGTTGGTGTCGGCCGAGCCGTGCAGGAGCAAGAGCGGCGTCTTGATGCGATCGGCGCGGAAGAGCGGGCTCTGGCCGACATAGAAATCCGTCGCGTTCCACGGATAGCTGTCCGCGGCGGCCTGGGCGCTGTAGAGGTAACCCCAGAGCCCCTCGCCCCAATAGCTCGGAATCGCCGAGATACCCGCGTGCGAGATCGCCGCGCGGAACATGTCGGTGTGCGTGACGAGCAGTTGCGTCATGAAACCGCCGTAGGAGGCGCCGAGGCAGCCGACGCGCGCGGGATCGACGAAGGGATGCGCTTCGAGGAAACGCCGCGTGCCGAGGATGATCTCGTCGACGGTCGTCTTGCCCCAGTCGTTGACATGCCGCGCTGCGAACTCCGGCCCGAAGCCCGTGGCGCCGCTCGGCTGCAGCACGTAGACGACGTAGCCGTGCGCGGCCCAGAGTGCGAAGGGATAGCGGCCGCCGAAGGTGCGGGAGACCGGTGAGGTGCCGCCGTAGTAGTAGACCAGGGCGGGGTAGCGGCGCGAGGCGTCGAAGCCAGGCGGGAAGTGGATATGGCCGCGAATGATCGTTCGGTCGGGCGTGGAGAAGTCGAAATCCTGGACGTCGCCCGGCGTGATGTCGCGCCGGAACCGCGGCGACGCCGCGTCGGCGAGCAGGCGCGAAGCCGGAGCGTCGGCGCTCTCGAGCGCGAAGAGCCCTCCGGGATCCGCTGCCGAGGTGCCGCGATAGACGATCGCGGGCGCGCGGCGGGCGACGTCGAACGCCGCGATCACATCGACTTCGGAGGGGAGCGCGCGGAACGCCCCGGTCGCCGTGTCGTGGCGATAGAGCCGCTCGAACTCACCGTCCTCGGCGAGTACGGTGATCGAGCCGTCCACCGCGGAGACGCGAACATCCTTCACCGAAGGAGAGAAGTCGCGCGAGAGCGAAGTCGCGGCGCCAGTCGCGGCGTCGACGAGGTAGATCTCGCCCTCGTACTCATTAGGACGCTCGATGCTCGCGAGCGCGCCGATCTCGCCCCACGCCATCGGCCCCGCGATGACGACGAGTTGTTTCGTGTGGTGGGCGTAGCGAGCCTGGGCGTTCC
>CAZPJJ010000033.1:0-17418 GCA_964586535.1 uncultured Acidobacteriota bacterium
CCCGCCTCGCCCGCGAGCGCGCGCGCGGCGAGCGCGTCGCCTTCGACTCCACCGCGTTCGTCGTGCGCGATCTCATGCGCGACGCCGTGGCGCGCGGCACCGGCAAGGCCGCCGCCATCGACGGCGTGCGGGTCGCCGGCAAGACCGGCTCGACCTCGTCGCTCAAGGACGCGTGGTTCGCGGGCGTCGCCGACGGCGTCGTCGTCGTCGTGTGGGTCGGCCTCGACGACGCCGCGCCGCTCGGCCTCACCGGCTCCGCCGCCGCCGCCCCGCTCTGGCAGCGCATCGCCGCCAAGGCCGCCCGCACGCTTCCGCCCTCGCCCGACGACGTTCCAGGGACGGTCGTGCGCCGCGCCATCGATCCCGACACCGGCCTGCGCGCGCGCGTCTTCACCGGCGGCGACGCCGAGGAGTGGTTCCGCCGCACCGAGCAGCCACCGCGCGATCGCTGGTTCCGGCGCGACCGTCCCCAAGTCATTCGCTGACGCGCATTGCCCCCGCGCGGGGCGCGCGTAGAATCCCGCGTCCATGGAGCCGACCACGCCCTCCGCGCTACGCGACGCCGTCTCACGCCACGCCGATCGCGCCAAGCACGAGCTGCAGCGCCTCGTCGCGATCAACTCGTTCACGCGCAACGCCCCCGGCGTCGACGCCAACGGGGCGATCGCGGCCGCGCTCTTCCGAGAGCTCGGCTTCGTCACCGAAAGCATTCCCGCCCGCAATCCGCATCACGGCGCGCACCTCGTCGCGCGCCGCGGCGAGAGCGGCGCGACGCGCGGGCGCATCCTCCTCGTCTCGCATCTCGACACCGTCTACCCGCCCGACATCGAAGAGCGCCACGACTTCCGCTGGCGCGACGAAGGCGAGCGCATCGTCGGCCCCGGCGTCGCCGACATCAAAGGCGGCACCATCGTCCTGTGGCTCGCGCTGCGCGCCCTCGCCGACGTCGCGCCCCACGTGCTTGCGCGCGCGCCTTTCTCGGTGCTTCTCGACGCCGCTGAAGAAGAAGGCTCGCTCGACTTCCCCGAGATCGCGCGCCGCGAGGCCGGCGACGACGCGCGCGCCTGTCTCGTCTTCGAGTGCTGCAACGCGCGGCCCGATGGCGCGCGCACGATCACCGTCGCGCGGCGCGGCGCAGGCCGTCTCGTCGTCGAGGCGCACGGCCGCGGCGCGCACGCCGGCAGCGGCCACGAATGCGGCGCCAACGCCATCCGCGAGCTCGCGCGCGCCATCGAGCGCATCGAGGCGCTCTCGCGTCCCGACGACGGCGTCACCTACAACGTCGGCCGCATCGAGGGCGGCGAGGCCGTCAACACCGTGCCGCCGTGGGCGCGCGCCTTCGTCGACATCCGCGCGCGCCGCGTCGTGGACTTCGAGCCCGCGATCGCCGCCGTCACCGCGATGGCCGGCGAGGGCAGCGTGCGCGCGCGCAGCGACGGATTCGTCTGCACGCTCGCCGTCGAGCGCCGCCCCGACTATCCGCCGTGGCCGCCCAACGACGGCTCCGAAGCGCTCGCCGCGCGCGCTCTCGCCGTCGGCGCTCGACTCGGCCTCGCGCTCGAAACCGAGCACCGCGCCGGCGCAAGCGATGGCAACCACGTCTGGCAGCTCGTGCCCACGATCGACGCGCTCGGCCCCTGCGGCCGCGACATCCACTGCGCCATCGACGATCCCGCGCGCGGCAAGCGCCAGGAGTCCATCGAGGCCGCCTCGCTCGCCGAGCGCGCCTGGCTCACGGCGGCGCTGATCGAGGATCTCGTCTACCATCCCCGGTCATGAGCGCCCAGGCCCTCGACCCCCAATCCACCAGCAGCGACCGCGCGCGTTCGTCCATCATCGCGCTCGAAAAACTCACGCGCGTCTACGGCAGCGGCGAGTCCGCCATCCGCGCGCTCGATGACGTCGATCTCTTCGTCCCCGAAGGACAGTACGTCGCGCTCATGGGCACCTCGGGCTCCGGCAAGTCCACGATGATGAACATCATCGGCTGCCTCGACACGCCCAGCTCCGGCTCCTACCACCTGCGCGGCCGCGAAGTCAGCCGCCTCGAAGACGACGCGCTCGCCGAGATCCGCAATCGCGAGATCGGCTTCGTCTTCCAGGCCTTCAATCTGCTGCCGCGCCTCACCGCCGTGCAGAACGTCGAGATGCCGCTCGCCTACGCGCGCGTCCCGCCCATCGAACGCCGCGAGCGCGCGCTCGCCGCGCTCGAGCAAGTCGGCCTCGCCTCGCGCGCCACCCATCGCCCCACCGAGCTCTCGGGCGGCCAATCCCAGCGCGTCGCCATCGCGCGCGCCCTCGTCCATCAGCCCACGATCCTCCTCGCCGACGAGCCCACCGGCAATCTCGACAGCGCTACCACCCAGGAGATCCTCGGCCTCTTCGACGACCTGCACGCGAAGGGATTGTCGATCGTCCTCGTCACTCACGACCGCGAAGTCGGCGACCGCGCCGAGCGCGTCGTGAGATTGCGCGATGGAAGAATCGTCGAGGACAAGCTGAATCAGAGGTGAGTGGGGGGAAGAGAGCGGGCGGGGGGAGGATCGCCTCGCGCCCCGGGCGCTCGCACTCGGCGGATTCGCCTCGATCGCTCAGCTCCCATCTTGCTGGCCGACGATCAGCACGTCGAAACCGGCATCGAGAAGCGCCTTGCGGAATCGCGAGTACCAGTCGCGCGAGCCGGGCTGGTAGGCGCGTAGGATCGCCCACAGTCCATGCTCTTCGACGAACTTCTGATAACCCGTGGAGCCAAGACGCTGGAGCGCCTTGCGCGCGCGCGCGTACGAGCTCTCGTCGAAAGAGTCTCCCATGATGCGCCGGACGTCATCGTTTCCGACCATCTCGCAGAGCCGAAACGTGTAGCCTTTGTCGGTCGGCTCCGGGGCGAGCAGCGCGATCGCGTGCTCGACGAGGCTCTGCTCGTCGTGACCAATGACGGAGAGATCAATCGTGTGGTCCGGTACTTTCCAGCGCTCTCCCTCGTTGGCGCCGCCCCCGAAGAGATGCCAGTGAGCTTCCCCGCCGACGCGACCGAAGAAACGGTCCGAAGGTCCGATCGCTCCGATCACCGCGCCCGATCGATGAACGACGAGTTGCCAGACCTGATCTGGATTGACGGAGTGCCTGTACTCGACGAGGAGGTACGGGCGGCTGGGGACGATCTGCATCACGAATGTGAATTCTTCGCCGAGAAAGTCCCAGTCGGCGGGCGTCGGTTGGCCCTGGGTCACGCTTGCGTGATCGAAGCTCGGAAGCTGAACGCGCCAGAGTTCCTTTCCCTCGGTGGTCGACGCGGATACCCATCCATCGACCGAGGCCGCGAAATGGACGCGTTCGATCTCGAGGTCGCAGGCGAGGTTGATCGGGAAGGCCGCCGGTGCGCCTTCCAACAACGTCTGCGGCTCCGGCAGGATCTCGTTCTCGACCACACCCTGCTCTCGAATCTCGACGCGGTAGACATTGTGTCGGCCGGGATCGGAGATCGCTTCGACCATCCGTCCACCTGGAAGCTGGCAGGTGCGGCTCCTCGCGCGGAGGTCCGCATCCCACTTCCCGCGGTCGAATCCGCCATCGAGCGCGAGGCGGTCGCCGAGCATGAGTCTGTCCGCGAGGCGGATAGGATTCTCGGCGGCGACAGCGAGTGAACGAGAGAGTGCGACGAGATACGACGCGCCGAACAGGCGTCCCACTTGGATCTCCCTTCTCGAAAGAAAGTGCGCGAAGACGGCAAAAAGGGGGATGACGCTGCGGCGAACGCGTGGGCGGTCGGTCGATCGGCAGGCAAGTCTTTCGCGGAGCGGCGGGCGGATCAAGGAGGTGGTTGTTTCGCATGCCGCGGTCCGCGGCCGTAGTCGCGGTGCTGTCGATTCATCGGCGCGTCGGCTTCGCGGGACCGTCGTTGCAGAACGAGGGGTCCCGTGTACACGGGACCCCCGAGAATGAAAGACCCTCCGCACGGGACCCCCCTTTTTGAAAGATTCTCTCGCCGAAGGACACCGAGTCGCGCTTCTTCGGTCATCGCGACTTGGAATTTCCGTCACGAATCCGCCGATTGCGCGTGGATTCGCCAGGGGATCTTTCAAAACGAGGGGTCCCGTGTGGCCGGTGTTTCAGAACGAGGGGTCCCGTGTACACGGGTCCCCCAGAAATGAAATGACGATCGAAGCTCGACCCGAGCGTCGCCGCCCACGAGCCTCGCATCCGCGAGCGAGCGCCAGGCGAGGACTTCGGAGGTGATGCGGCGCTCGGAACGACGGGTCCCGTGTACATGGGATCGCCTCGAATGAGCGATCACGATCGCGCGACGCGCATGCGCCCCGCGCGGACTGCTCCGCAGACGACGCCGCTCAAAACGACGGATCCCGTGTACACGGGACCCCCTCGAATGAGCGATCACCCTCGCGCGACGCGCATGCGCCTCGCGCGGAGTGCTCCGCAGGCGACGCCGCTCACCCCAGCCTCTCCCCACCCCCTCACCGCGGCGCTCTCCTCTGCAACACGAGGTGCGTCACGACGGGTCGCGACCCCGCTCGCTGGTGCGCATTGACGCGCTCCTGGATCGCGCGATCGTCCTCGGTGAAGCGCGCATGCTGGCGCTGATGGTCCGCCCACGACGGCGCGACGAAGTGCTCGACGAAGCGCGCCGGTCGCGCCGCGTCGCGCATCACGAACCACGAGAGCGCGCCGTCACGCTTGCGCGTGCGGCCCAGCGCCTCGATGTCGCGAAGGAACGCGGTGACATTCGCGTCGTCGATCTCGTACTCGATCTGCACCGCCACCGGGCGGTCCGCATCTCCGGGCTCGAGCGCGAACGCGGGCTCGGGCCAGCGCGCGCTCGGGCGCAGGTTGAGCCCCTCGGTGCGCGCGACGCTGCGCCGACGGGCCACCGTCGCGAGCACGACCTGCATCACAGCCGCGGCCGCGAGCGTCGTCGCCAGCCCGAGGCGCTCTGCGACCACGCCCCACGCGATCGACCCGCCCGCGAACCCGCTGAAGAACGAAAGCTGGTACACCGCGAGGCCGCGTGCCTTCACCCAGCCCGGTAGCGCGCGCTGCGCCGCCGTGTTGAGCGTCGCCATCGTCAGCAGCCAGCCGCACCCGCCGGCGAACATCGCCGGCACGATCACCCAGAGCGAGGCCGTCACCGCCAGCGCCAGCGTCGCCACCGCGAAGAGCGCCGAGCCGATCAGCACCGCCGCGTCCGCCGAGTAGCGCGCGCGCACGCGCGGCAGGATCGTCGCCACCGCCACCGCGCCCAGGCCGATCGCCGCGACGAGCGATCCGTACACCGCCGCGCCCGCGCCCATCTGCTGCTTCACCGTGATCGGCAGCAGCGCCCACAGCGCCGATCCCGGCACGATGAACGCCACCGTGTGCCAGAGCACCGTGTGCAGCGCCTCCGAGTGGCGCACGTACGCGACGCCCGTGCGGATCGCGCCCAGCAGCCGCTCTTGCGGCACCGTCGACGCCGGCCGCGCCGTGTCGAAGAACGCGAAGACGATCGTCACGCCGATGAACGAAAGCGCGTTGAGCGCGAACACTGCCCACGGCCCCGCCGCCGTGATCACCACGCCGCCCAGCGCCGGGCCGATCGCGCGCGAGAGATTCAGCGAGACGCCGTTGAGCGCGATCGCCGGCGCCAGGTCGCGCTCGCCGACGATCTCGGGCAAGAGCGCGCTCCACGCCGGCAGGCTGAGCACCGAGCCGGTCCCCAGCAGGAACGTCATCACCAGCAGCAGCGGCGCCGTCACCACCTCCGTCCACGTCAACACCGCGAGCGATGCCGCCACCACCATCATTCCGAGCTGCGCGCCAATGATCAGCTTGCGGCGATCGATCACGTCGGCGAGCGCGCCCGACGGCAGCGCGAACGCCACCGAGGGCGCCGCGCTCGCCGCCTGCACGAGCGCCACCATCAGCGCGCTCGGCGCGAGCGTCGTCATCAGCCACGCCGCGTCCACCTCGTGCATCCACGTGCCGATCAGCGAGACCGTCTGCGCGATCCACAGCGCGCGAAACACGCGGTTCGCGAGCGGCGACCAAGCCGAGGCGGGAGGCGACATGACGCTCAAGGGGGGGCGCTGCTCCTCTGCTCGCGGTGATCGCGCCCGCATCTCCGCGGGGCGGCGAGGCCGCAAAAGTACTCCCCGCGCGCGCTCTCCGCGACACCGCGCCGGGCGCCTCGCACTCCGCACCCAGCACACCGCACGCAGAACCCCGCACTTCGCACCCCGCACGATGCGCCCGCTTCGCCGACAATAGCCCCCGCGACAACACCCGCCCTGCTGCCAGACTGCCCGCGGCGTCGCCAGGCGCCGCGCTCGACATCGCGAGGACGCCCATGCCCGCACCCCCCCGCGACATCCGCATCGTCATCGCCGACGACCACCCGCTCTTTCGCGAGGGCGTCAAGGCCGCGCTCGCCCGCCATGGCGATCTCTCCGTCGTCGGCGAGGCCGGCGACGCCCGTCAAGCGCGCGACCTCGCCGCGGCGCTCCGCCCCGACGTCATCCTCCTCGACTGCCGCATGCCCGAAGGCGGCGGCCTCGCCGCGCTGCGCGCCATCCTCCGCGAGGACGCCGGCGCGCGCGTCCTCGTGCTCACCAGCTCCGACCGTGACCAAGACGCCTTCGAGGCGATCGAGACCGGCGCGCGCGGCTTCCTGCAGAAGACCGCGGACTCGAACGCCCTCGCGGACGCCATTCGCGCCATCGCCCAGGGCCAGCGCGTCATCCCGCCCGAGATCACCTCGAGGCTCGCGCGCCACGTCAACGACGAACCGCTCACCGATCGAGAAATCGACGTGCTCGCGCTCATCGGCGAAGGACTCGCCAACAGAGAAATCGCCGCGCGGCTGAGCATCGCGGAGGGCACCGTCCGCACGCACGTCAACAACATCCTGGCGAAGCTCAAAGCGAAGAGCAGGACGGAGGCGGTGAGCGTGGCGGTGAAGCGGGGGTTGATTCAGCTTTGAGGCGGAGGCGTGTTCGCAGGCGTGCGCGCGGTCGCCTGACTCGCCGGACGCGAGAAGTAACTCCACAACCGAGTTGACGGTTCGTGACCGCTATTGTGCTCAATCTCGCGTTAGCCAGCCCATCGCTCTGTTTCGACGTGGTATTGTCCGCTTTGCTTCGCGCAGGCTCGACGATTTCCGAACGCGACTCGGACACCGTCTACCTCGTGGAGCGTCCGCCATTCGTGCGGGGGTGACATAAGAAAAATAGGGCACGAGAGAAATAAGCCGAGGGGTGGGTCAGGTTTTGATCCACCTACCGCGCAGAGTACCCACAAGGGCTAGGAAGCCCGGAACCTGATGCCGACTGGCCTGCTGGGTTCTAGTCGGTCAGGGCCAACCGTCGAGCCCGCGCAGCGTGCTGCCCGGAGCCACGAGGGGGGATGTGTGTCGACTTATCCCGACTATGAATCGTTCTTTCGGAAAGCGACGGGCGGTCTCAGCCCGCTTCCTTATCAGCAGGAGCTGGCGACCCAAGGTGAGTTGCCTGGCATAGTTTCGATCCCCACCGGCCTCGGCAAAACCGCCGCCGTCATTCTTGGGTGGGTCTGGCGACGTCAGTTCTCATCGGCTGATACGAGATCGAATACCCCGCGCCGATTGGTCTATTGCCTGCCGATGCGAGTGCTCGTCGAGCAGGTTCGCGATGAAGCTCGCAAGTGGCTCACCAACCTCCAGTTGCTGGCGACTGATGCACCTGTACAGCACTCATCGAAGCAGATCGCAGTTCACACGCTCATGGGCGGGGACTTAGAGATCGACTGGGATCGGTGGCCAGACCGCGATCAGATTCTTATCGGGACACAGGACATGCTGCTGTCTCGCGCTCTCAATCGTGGTTACGCGATGAGTCGCTTTCGTTGGCCAGTGCACTACGCGTTGCTCAACAACGATTGCCTCTGGGTATGCGATGAGACGCAACTTATGGGGGACGGGCTGGCTACTACGGCACAGTTGCAGGCGTTCCGGAGGAAGCTCGGAGCTTTCGGATCCACCAGAACACTGTGGATGAGCGCGACTATCGACGCAGGGGCGGTTCGTACGATCGACTTCGACCAGCAGCAAGATTGCGGCCCGCGCCTATTGCTATCTCCTGGAGACAGAGCGAGTGCGGTCGTACACCAACGGATATCCGCATCGAAGCCGTTGGAAAAGGCTTCGTTCAGTGCGTCCAAGGACGGAAAGCCGGAGGCCGATCTCATACTTCGCGAGCACGCACCGGAGTCCCGTACCCTCGTGATTGTCAACACAGTGCGCCGTGCGCAAGCGATCTTCCGAGCGCTCATGAAGAAGAAGTCAAAGGCCCGCATCTTGATGCTGCACTCCCGGTTTCGGCGGGAAGATCGCGAACGCATCCTCACAGAACTGCAGCGCGATCCGAAAGGCGCTGGCACGATCGGGGTCTGCACGCAGGTTCTCGAGGCAGGTGTCGATATCTCGTGTCGTCGCCTCATTACTGACATTGCCCCGATGCCATCGATGATTCAACGATTCGGTCGCTGCAATCGGCGGGGGGAGTTTGGGGCAAGCAATCCGGCGAAAGTGACTTGGATCGGTGTGGCGTCCTACACCGATCAGAAGCTTTGTCATCCGTACGTGCTAGAGGAAGTGGAAGCCGCAGCACGTACTCTCGACGGAGTGAAGGACGCGAAGTCCTCCGGGCTTCCTGCCGTCTCGGCGTCCGCAGAGTTCACACATGTCATTCGTCGAAAGGACGCGCTGGAGCTCTTCGATACGACCCCCGACCTCTGCGGTCAGGATGTCGACGTCTCACGCTTCATTCGCGAGGAGAATACTCATGACATTCATGTCTTCTGGCGTGATATCGCCGAGGGCGAGGCGCCGAGTGATGAGGAGCCAAGACCGGCCCGCGACGAGATCTGCGCTGTCCCCGTAGGACAGTTCCGCGACTGGCATGCCGAAGGCTCTCGCCGCACTGCTTGGCGCTGGGACCATGTCGCGAAAGGGTGGGTTCGTAGCGATCGCGGCGGGATCTATCCCGGGCAGACCCTCATGCTGCGTGCTTGTGATGGCGGATACGATCCGGATATGGGGTGGACAGGGGAGCCTGGTTCAACGACGAGCGTCGTCTCGCCAGGACTCGTTCCGCCCCCGCATCATGATGACGATCCGCGGTGTGTCGCAGGCGCCTGGGTGACAATCGCTGCTCATACGAGCCGCGTCGTCCGCGCTCTCGATGAGATTCTGGTCGAACTATCGCCACTAGACATTGCTCGCCACAAATCGGTTTTGCGGGAAGCCGCACGGTGGCACGATTTTGGGAAAGCCCATCACGTGTTTCAGAACGCGGTTCCGCACCAGGGGAACACCCAGGGGAGAGAGTGGGCCAAGTGGCCGGGCCGGGCATCAAGGTACGAGCGACCGAATTTCCGTCACGAACTCGCCTCTGCGTTGGCCATGCTCGAAAACAATCTTGGCGATTTGGCGGCTTACCTCGCGGCTTCCCATCACGGGAAGATCCGATTGTCGGTTCGCCCGCTGCCTGCGTCAGTCGGAGCCAGTGCAACCGACGACAGATGCATTCGCGGCATCTGCGATGGCGATGTCCTTCCGGAGGTCGAATTGGGCGATGGTGTCTTTGCTCCAGAGACGACGCTAAGAATCTCGTATCTCTCACTTGGCGAGAACCCACAAACGGGCGCGAGCTGGGTAGAGAGATGCCTGGACCTCCGTGACGAGCCGAGTTTGGGTCCCTTCCGTTTGGCGTTTCTGGAAGCAGTGCTGCGCGTCTCCGACTGGCGCGCGAGCGCGCCCATCTCGGGCACGCCGGGGGTGCAGTCGTGAGTCGTAACGAAGTCGAGCTTGCAGGATGCCGCCCCGACTCTTTGATGGGTTACTTGAAAGCGCTGGGTATCCTCCGCCTCGTCGGTGAACAAAAGGATTCTCGAGCGAGGGGTTACTGGCGTGACGGTGTCTTCATCCTCTGCTCCGATCTCGACGCTGACGCGCTCGCCCACTATCTGTGCGAGGAGTACCAACCAACGCCGTTCGTTGCGCCTTGGAACGCCGGGAGCGGGTTCTTCCTCAAGTGGGATGAACGGCGTAAGTGCTTCAAGAGCAGAGAAGCCGCTGAGAACCTGGAGAGGATCAGAACGTCGACGGCCCAACGACTCAACGCCTTTCGCGCAGCGATCGATTGCGTTAAGAGAAACTTGGTGCGTTTCTCGAAGCGAATAGACATCTCTGCAGAGCTGCAGGCGATGAGCCCAAAAGAGAAGAAAGACTTCCTGAACGGCAATATGTTCTTCGAGATCGATGGTCAGGCATATGCGATCACCAAAGAGGACAAGGACGCATTCCTTGCCAAGCTTCGCTCCACGGTACTTGACGATGCCAGTCTCTCGTGGCTGGACTCAACCTTAGCGCTTACGGTCGGCAGGAAGAAGAACCGGCACGAGTCGCCGCTGCTTGGTACAGGGGGAAACGCTGGCAATAGCGACTTCTCTGCGATGTTCTTCGAGGCGCTTCCTCAGATTGTCTCGCTCACCGATCCTCCTCCTCCCGCGCACATGAATGCGTCTCTTGACTTCGCGCGAACCGCGCTGTTTCGTGACGCGATCCGCGGTGTGCCCGGGTTCTCCATCGGGCAGTTCGACCCTGGACGGGCGGGCGGAGCCAATCAGGGCTACGGGCCAATGGGCGACGCGACCGCGAATCCCTGGGATTACGTCCTGCTCTGCGAGGGCGCGTTGGTGCCTTCCGGAGCGATTTCGAGACGAGCTGAAACGAGTCTGGCAGGCGCGTCATTCCCTTTCACCGTTCGGAGATCGGTTGCTGGCGGGGGCGCGCCCGGCGAGGACGCTTCGAGGGGCGAAACGTGGCTGCCGTTGTGGGACCAACCGGCCGGAATCCGGGAGGTTCGGGTGCTCTTCGCGGAAGGCCGCGCGGAGATCGGCAGGCGAAGAGCGACGAGTGGCGTCGAGTTCGCGAGAGCGATCGCCTCGCTCGGCGTCGAGCGGGGCATATCGAGCTTCGTTCGCTTCGGATACCAGGAGCGACTCGGTCAAAGCTATCTTGCCGTACCGATGGGTCAGGTGGCAGTACGCGGTATCCCTCACACGGAACTGCTTCGTGAACTAGACCCGTGGCTCGACCGGTTCCGCTTTGCAGCCGACAGCGAGAAGGCACCAAGGGTCGCACGAGAGATGCTGCGACGTATCGACGCGTCAGTTTTCGACTTCTGTCTCTACGGTGGCAGATCGCGATTCGCGGAAGTGCTCTGCTCGCTCGGACAAACCGAACGATACCTGGCAAGGGCGGTTCGCTTCCGTGATGACAAGCGAGTCGCGCCAGTGTCGGGGTTGTCGGCATCATGGGCCGGCGCTGCTTTCGACCGTTCTGTCGAGTTCGAGTTGGCGCTTGCATTGACATCTATCTACTCCAGCGTGAGCGGCGTTGGCCCGTTACGCAGCAACTTGGAGCCCGTCGAGAGTGGTATCGATGCCGAGGGACGGTCGTGGGCGAGATGGGTCGAGCGAGATCCGTCAGTACTGTGGAATAGAGGTGCGCTTTGCCCGAACCTCTCTGCCACTCTCGCAAGACGGCTCATGGATGGACAGCGTACCGGTTGTGAGCGACCTCCAATTGACCATCGGAGAGGCGCGTCGCTCGATTCGATCGCGGCCTTTATTCTCGGCCGGATCGACGAGAACAAGCTCGAGAGTCTGCTTTGGGGACTCTCGCTCACTGCCACGGGAGTTCACCGCGAAGTGGAGCACTGGAGCTCTCCAGAACCAGTCCCGATGCCTCGTGCGTTCGCCCTCCTCAAACTCCCTTACCTGAATATCCATCTGCCGGATGAGCCTGGAGGCAAGCCGCTCCGGCCGGAATCCAGCGTCGTGCCGCTTCTCGAGTCCGGGCGCGGGGAGGACGCGTGTCGCATCGCGTCACGGCGGCTAGTTGCTGCCGGGCTGACTCCTATGGGTTCGTCGAACATGACCAGAATGGCGTCTGCGCGATGGAGAGTCGGCACGGACCTGTCTCAGCGGATCGCGGCAGCTCTCCTGATTCCCGTACGTGGAGCGGATGTTCCGAAGCTGATCGATTTGGTTGTTAGGCCCCGTCTTTCGGACCGGGAGTCGTGACGGTAGGGACTCCCAGGAGGTTCTCGATGTCTGGCGTAGCGAAAACTAGTCTCGATTTCACGACTCTTGCGGCGGCTCCGAGGCTTCTGCTCGAGGCGCGGCTCCGTCCTCTTCAGGGGGAGCGCTTTCAGCCCACAGGATTCGCCGACCTCGGTCCCGCGCGGTTCACGCTGCCGGACGGTACGGAGATGCTCCTCGTAGAATCTCCACAATCCGTGGCGAATCGCCTCGAGATCGCCTGCTGGGATGAACACAACGGGTCTCTGATTCCAGAACTCCACGGGCTACCGTACATCGCGGTGCAGCGGGAGGACGGAACGGGCCTGACGACCTCGATCCTCGAGGCACACCGTATCAATTCTCCGTACATTCTCGAGGGCGAAGACAAGAGCATCTTCGATCTTCTGAAGCGCGAGGCCGCGAGCTTTGAAGTCGGGCCGATACGGATTCCCGATCTGGCTGGTCTCGTGTTCCGTCATGACGCGAACGCCGTGCTTCACGGAATCTTCCTCGCAAAGAAGGACTTGGCCGGCGGTCGCCTACGTTTGACCCGCTTGCTCTCCGGATTCATCGAAGCGCGCAACGTCAGAATCGCGGAGAGTGGTGGTGTCAAGAACGACAGGATCGACCCGAGCGGTGACACGAGCCAAGGATTCGGCAACGTCCCGTTCCATCGATCCGAGTTCACTGCGGAGACGATCACTGCGTACTTCAACTTGGACCTTGCTCTGCTGCGAGGCTATGCGCTGGGTGAGAGCGCGACGCAGCTTCTCATCGCACTGGCGCTCTTCAAAGTTCAGCGCTTTCTCTCTTCGGGGCTGAGGCTCAGAACCGCCTGCGACTTCGATCTCATCGGCGATGTTCACGTTCAAAGACCCTCGGGCTTCACGATTCCGCCGGAGGCTGACCTGCTCAACCTGTGCAAGTCGCTCATTGCTGATTGCCAGAAGCAGGAGCTCTTCGCATCGCCTCCTGTGACGACCATCAAGTGGAAAGCGTCCACAAAGAAGTCGACAAAGACCACTGACGACGCCGACTGAAGGGTAGACACAGCCATGATTGCGCTTTCCCTGAACTTCCTGACAGGCCGCTACCACGCCACACCGTGGGGGCGCAACGTCAACGAGGCCGCGCTCGAGTGGCCGCCATCGCCGTGGCGCCTTCTCAGGGCGCTCGTGGCGACGTGGAAACTGAAACTTGATGGCGATCCACGCTGCGATTCGGAAGTCGTGAGATCGCTACTACAGAAGCTCACCGAGCCCCCGCTCTATCGGCTCCCTCCGGCTGCCACGGGCCACACGCGTCACTACATGCCGTGGCTCAAACAGGGCCCTGACGACAGGACGCTGGTCTTCGACGCGTTCGTAGCGCTGGATAAGTCCAATCCCGTCATCGTCGCGTGGCCGGATGTCGTTCTGAGTGAGGACGAGCGCGAGGCACTCTCGGCGCTCTTGGCGCATCTCGATCACCTCGGACGCGCGGAGTCCTGGACAGAAGCAAGATTGCTTGCGGAGACCGAGGGCAGCGACGTTCTTCGCCGTACGAACTGCAAACCTAGCCGCGGCGGCGGCGGGCAGCAGGCAGACCGGCCGCAGGAACCGGTCGGCGTACTCTGCGCGGATGCCGAAAGTGCTCTCACTAGCGAGCACACTCCGAGGTTGAAGGGGAAAGGGCGCGCGGGAGCAGGGACGCCGCTCTACGATCCCGACTGGAACTTGTGTCTCGATACCATCGAGCTACAGAAAGCAGCTTGGTCCGATCCTCCTGGTTCCAGGTGGGTCACGTACCTTCGTGACCAGCACTGTTTTGCGATAGAGCCACAACGGCAATCACTGCGAGGGCCGCAGACGAGACCTAGTATCGCGACCTTCGCGCTCGACGCCGTGGTGTTGCCGTTGGTTGGCGACACGATTCGAATCGCGGAGACCATGCGCATAGTCGCCATGGGGTGCTATCGGCGCGAGAGCGAAATGCGTGGTGCGGCAAGCAATGTGTCGCCAACCGAGATACTTCCGCGGTCCGAAGTCTTTTCGGGGAAGCATGTGGAAGGTCACCCTCTTCGTGGACACGGCCACGCCTACTACCTGCCGACAGACGAGGACGGTGACGGGCGCATCGATCACATCAGCATTGTCGCGAGCATGGGATTCGGCCCCGACGAACTCGCTGCGATCGATCGAATGCGAAGGCTGCCTCGAGAGGAGGGCGACCCGATTCGGCTGATGCTTCTCGGGCTCGTCGACAATCCGAATCACGCTTCAACCATGCTCTTCGGTCCCTCGCGAGTCTGGGTGTCGGCGACACCGTTTCTGGCTACGCGACATGCGAAGACTCGGGGTCGCCAAAGCGAAGTGGAGAGGTCAAACGGGCTAGTCGGGCGACAAAAATTTGTTGAACGGGCCTTGCGAGAAGAACTCGAGCGGTTACGTTCGCGGCGTCCGGAAGTCCCAGCCCCGGAAAGCATCGGGCAACTCGATCCAGAGAACCGATGCGGTGCGCACCGCTTGCGGCCGATTCAGTTCCAGCGAAGCCGGCGGAAGCTCGGAGGCGATGGCAGTCATCTCCCCGCGGGAGCGTTTCGCATCGAGTTTCCGGAGCCCGTGGAGGGGCCAATTTGCCTCGGCTACTTCTCTCATTTTGGGATGGGCTTGTTTCTGCCGGAGCAAAGTAGCTCGTCACGCTCCGGCGGGGGAATGCAGTGAGGTGCCACTTGAAGGTTCTTCAGAGGTATGCCGGGTTCAGCGAGTGGGCACGCGTCTTGCGCCGAACCCCAAAGCGTCGAGCGCTTGAGGGAGGACGAGATGTGGGTTCTTAGCGCGGGATTTGCGTGAAGCGACTCCCGGACTCCGGGTTCGAACCCGGCATTGGTAACGGCGATTGCATTGCTGCCGCTCCGGCTGCAGAAGCAGCGATGACTGACAAGAGTGGCGGCAGGACTTACGGCCTTCTGTGCAGATCTGACCGGGGAAATGAGACGAGGGTTAGCGGCCGATTCGCTTTGGGAGGTCCGATGGAGCCACTCGAAGAGATCGATCGCTGCCCCGTCGAGCGGCATCATGCACACCACATCACCGATCTCCGACCCGCTTCCCGTCCGCATGCTCAACGAGTTCGTGTATTGCCGGAGGCTCTTCCACCTGATGCAGGTGGAAGGTCTTTGGGAGGACAACCATTTCACCAAGGATGGTCAGTGGACCCATCGCCGCATTGACGCCGCGGTCGATGCCGTGATGGATGGCCCCGCACCCGCGCGACGACCGAAGGAAGGAGAGGGTCCGTCCCCGGAGGGTGACCCCGAGCCCGAGATCAAACGGAGCATCACGCTCTCGAGCGAGCGCCTCGGCATCATCGCGAAGCTGGACCTCGTCGCCACGGACGGTGACGAGGCGGTCCCCGTCGAGACGAAGCGCGGCCGGACTCCGAGCAATCCAGAAAGATCCTGGGAGCCCGAGCGCGTGCAAGTCGCGGCGCAGGCGCTTCTCCTCCGAGAGCACGGCTACCGCTGCACACGGGGCGTTCTGTACTTCGCAGGGTCCCGCACCCGCGTGGACGTGCCGATCACGGAGGAACTCGAAGCCCGGACGCTGCGCTACATCGAGCAGGCCCGGCAGGCCTCGATGGCGACGGTGCTGCCGCCGCCGCTGGACGAGAGCCCGAAGTGCCTGGGCTGTTCGCTCGCTGGAATCTGTCTTCCTGACGAAACGAACGCTCTCGCGAGCGACGTCAACGTCGATCCTTCGGCCATCGAGGTCCGTCGGCTCTATCCGGCGAGGGACGATGCACAGGCCCTCTACGTCCAGGAGCCCGGCGCCAAGGTGGGGAAGACGGGAGAGGCGCTGATCGTGCGGAGCCGGGAAGGCGTGGAGATGGCCAAGGTTCCTCTGAAGGACGTGAGCGAGCTGGTCCTTTGCGGAAACGTCTCGGTCAGCGCTCCGGTGGTGCATCTGCTTTGCGAGAGCGGAGTTCCCATCGTGCACGTGAGCGGAGGGCACTGGTTCTATGGTGTCACCTCCGGGGTGACGCTCCGCAACGCTTACGACCGAGCCGCGCAATTCGCGGCCGCTGCGGACCCCGTGCGGTGCATGGACATCGCGCGAGAGTTCGTGATGGCGAAGGGCGCCAACCAGCGCACGCTGCTTCGAAGGAATGGCACGCAGGTCGATGAGGCGGTTGCTCAGATGAGCCACCTCGTTCGCCGGGCGGAGTCCTCGGACACGCTCGACGAGCTTCTCGGCGTCGAGGGAAACCTGGCGCGGGTCTACTTCGGCGGATTCTCGACCATGCTGCGCTCGAAGAGCGAAGCGTTCCGCTTCGACTTCGACGGACGAAATCGGCGGCCTCCGAAGGATCCGGTCAACGCACTCCTCTCTTTCGGCTACGCCATGCTGGTCAAGGAGTGCGTGGTGGCGCTTCTGGCGGCGGGATTGGACCCCTACTGGGGCTTCTATCACCAGCCCCGCCACGGAAGGCCGGCCTTGGCCCTCGATCTCATGGAGGAGTTCCGGCCGCTGATCGTCGACAGCGCCGTGATCACCGCGATCAATACCGGCGTGCTCGACGGCCGGAACTTCGTCACCGGCGCGAGCGGTTGCGCTCTTCAGCCCTCTGGGCGCAAGAAGTTCATCCAGGTCTACGCGAGCCGACTGGATCAACTCGTGACGCACCCGAAGTTCGACTATCGCTGTTCCTGGCGGCAGATCATCCATCTTCAGGCCAGGATCCTCGCACGCCACCTCAGAGGCGACATCCGCTGGTACGAAGGGATGACGACCCGATGAGCCGCCGCCGATTTCTCGTGACCTACGACATCTCCGACGACAAGCGCCGCACGATGGTCTTCAAGACCCTCTTCGGATTCGGAGATCACGTCCAGTACAGCGTCTTCGTCTGCGAGCTCAATCGCCGCGAGAACGTCGAGCTGACCGGCCGGTTGACACGGGCGATCAACAATCGGGAGGATCAGATCCTCTTCATCGATCTCGGCCCCATCGAGAACGATGCCGGCAAGATCATCGCCAGCCTCGGAATGGCTTACGAGACCCCGACGAGAACCGTCGTGGTCTAGAATGGAACGGCCTTGAACCCAGCGAGCGGCCCAGTGATCCAAAAAACGACGGGGCCGCTCGTTGTCTTTGGCAACATGGAGTTTATCGATTGCTTGATGCATCGAAGAATGTTCGTTTGTGTTCGCGAGGAAGAGGGGGAACGACCTCGCTCGCGAACAGCCATGGCGCGCCTTGCGACCACAAGGGTTGCGGGGGCGCCATCTCCGCACTCGATAGAGTGCGGCCCCATTGAAGC
>CAZPJJ010000034.1:0-17314 GCA_964586535.1 uncultured Acidobacteriota bacterium
GATCTCGACTTCCTTGCGGCGCGCGCAGTGCGTCGCCACGTCGCGGCAGTGCTTGTCGGCGACGTAGCGCCGGTTGCCTTCGCGGAGCCTCTCGAGAGCCTCGAGCGCGCGGGTCATCACGATCGCATCCTCGCCTCGTGCCGCGGTGGGCCGAGCAGAGTTCGCTCGTTCACGGCGCCGGGATTGTCGGCGGAAGCGCGCCCTCGCGTCCACGGCCCGCGTTGCCGCGGCGCGCCGCGCCCGACCGGGCGCCGCGATCAGCCCTTCGCACCGGTCGTCAACGCACTCTTGGAGACGCGTCCGAATCGATCCGTCACTTCGACCAGGATCTCCGCGTTCCGCGCAGCGGGCGCATAGAAGAGATGGTCCGTCGGGTAGGGCTCGACCCACTTGCGGCGCTCGGGTTTGTCATCGCCTTTGTGAAGCTCGAGGCTGAGCGGATCGTGACCGGTGCGACGGGCCATCGCGCCGCGGCGCTCGCCGTTTTCGTACCATACGACCTGCCACGCCGGGTCCCAGTCCCAGACGTTGGCGACGATCTCGTCCGGCGCCTTCTTATCGGCGCCGTGCGGATGGACGCGCACCTGGTAGCCCGCATCGTGCCCCGTGCTCTTCGCGCGCCAGGTGATCTCCTCGCCGCGCGCCTCGTAGAGCGCGTATCCGTTGGGCGTACCGTCGGCGCAGATCGGCCCGCTCCACCACGCGCCGCAGATCGCGCCGCAGACATGCTCGTGGATCGAGCCGAAGAACGCGTGCTCGCTCTCGTGCATGTGACCCGCGACGACGTGCGCCTTGTAGGGCTCGAGCAGCCGGAAGAGCAGCTCGCGATTCGTGACCGTGATGTTCGGTGTCGGCTTCGCGTCGCCGCGCCTGCGGTGCATGCTGCCCTGGGCGGGAATGTGCAGCGCGACGACGACCGGCCTGCCGCGTTCGACGCGCGCGAGATCGCCTTCGAGCCACGCGAGCTGGTCCCAATCGAGGTAGCCCAGGTAGCCGCTCCCCTGCCAGAACACGTTGTCGAGCACGACGTAGTGCACGGCGCCGCGATCGAACGAGTAGTAGCGCGGTCCGAAATGCTTCACGAAGGTGCGCGTCGAGTCCTCGTCGATGCCGCTGTCGAAGTCGAGATCGTGATTGCCGACGACCTGGAAGAACGGCACACCCATGCGCGAGACGCCGCGCTCGTACTCGGGGAAGAGCGTGAGGTCGTCGTACATGATGTCGCCGCACGAGATGCCGACGACCTCCAGCTCGCCGAGTGCCTGCCGCGTGGCGATGACATCCGGCACGCTCTGCTCGTGGAACCAGCGCATCTCGTCGGCGTCCTGCGTCTGGATGTCGCCGAGCATGATCACGGCGTGGTTCTGGTCGCTTACCGGGAGTGGCTCGAGATCGAAGCTGGCGCTCGCCTCGCCGCGCGCGGTGGGCGCGAGCGGAGCGTAGAAGCGCGCGGTGCCCGTTGCGTTGACGGGAATGCGGTATCCCGCCGGCACGCAGATCTGCACGTGCGCGCGGCTCGCACTCGTGAGCAGCTCGTACGATCCGTCCGCGGCCGTCTCGACGGTCGTCAGGCCGTCCGAGACCGCGACGCGCGCGAGGCCCTTGCCCGCGCTGCGCACGGCACCGCGCACGCGCACGGGCTTGCCGCCCGCCCGGCGGGGAAGCGGCGCGTAGGGATCGGCGAGAAGCGCGCCGGGGATGGCGAGCGCAGCGGCCGAGAGCCCGGCCTGATGCAGAAAGCGGCGACGGTTCATCGAGGGAACCTCCAGGGCGGGAGGTTAGCCGATGACGGGCTCGTGGGTGTCAAACGGCGGTGACGATCCCTCCGGGTGGAGAGGCATCCCGCTCTCGCCCGGCGCAGGGGAGCGCGCACCTCTCGCGATGGTGTCGGGAGCGCACATTGCCCCATGAGAACGTCGCGATCGGTCCCGGTGCGAGAATGCGCGCATGCCGATCGCACTCCCCGCCGCCGTCCGCGCGCTCGTCGACGCTCTCGCGCTCGCGTCTCATCCCGAGGGGGGCTACTTCCGCGAGGTCCATCGCGCGAGCGAGATCCTGCCCCGCGAGGTGCTCGCCGGCCTCCGCGCTGGACACGATGGGCCGCGCTCGCTGCTCACCTCGATCCTCTATCTGCTGCCTGCCGGCGAGGTGTCGCGGCTGCATCGCGTGCGCTCGCAGGAGCTCTGGTGCTTCCACGTGGGCGACGCGCTCGAGCTCTTCACGCTGACCGCGCAGGGCGAGGGGAGGTGGACGCGCCTCGGTCCCCGCCCCGGCGAGGGCGACGCGTTGCAGCACGTCGTGGCCCCGGGCGTCTGGCAGGGCGCGCGCGTCGCGGAAGGCGGTTCGCACGCCCTTGTCGGCTGCGTCGTCGTGCCGGGCTTCGACTTCGCGGATTTCGAGATGGCCGATGCCGCCGCGCTCGTCCGCGCCTTCCCGCGCCACGAGGACGCGATCCGCGCGCTGACCCTGCCGCGCGGCTGACCTCTACCGTCGCGCGGGAGCTGCGCAGGCGAGGGAGCGGCGGGTCGAGCGGTCGCCCCGGTTCGCCGAGCGCGCTCCGGACGCCGTGTCGAAGTGCGCTATCGTCCCCGCTGCGTCCCGGCGCCGGGGCGCCCGTCCCAACACCAAGAGCACGGGGAGGATCACGCGATGATCGAAAGCAGCCGTTTCCGGAGAGTTCTCGGCATGTCGTCGCCGGTCGCGCTGGGGATCGCCCTGTTGTCGATCGTGGCGCTGGCACTGGCCGCGCTCACGGCGTGCGCCCCGCCCCCACCGCCGGTCTCCGCCGCACCCGATTTCGCCGCGATGGAAAAGGCGCTCATGGACGCCGATCGCGCCTTCGCCGCCGCCGTCGCCGCGGCCGCGCCCGAGAATCGCGCCCAAGCGTGGGCGGCGTGGTTCGCCGCGGACGGCGTGCAGCTCTACGGCGGCGAGATCAACCGCGGCCACGACGCCGTCGCCGCGCTCATGCAGCCCTCGTTCGCGCAGGGGTTCGTCCTCGAATGGGAGCCCGAGTTCGCCGTCGCCGCGGCTTCGGGTGACCTCGGCTACACGGTCGGCCGCTACACCTCGCGCATGCCTCTCGAAGAAGGCACCGAACGCCCCGGCTCCGGCCGCTACCTCACGGTGTGGGCGAAGCAGCCCGACGGCTCGTGGAAGGTCGCCGTCGACTTGGGCAGCCCCGCCGCCGCGTCGTCGTGATTGGGGGAGCGCGCTGATCGGCGTCGTCGCGTTTTGTCTCGCTGGGCGGAGGGTGCTTCCGGCGCGTCGTCTGTAGCGCGTGGAGGGTGTGCCTCGCGAAGAACCGTTGTCGCGTCGAGATAGCGCACCCCGCGAAGGCCAGCGCACGATCCGCGGCGGCTCGACACGAGTCCCGCCTCGATGGCCGCATCACCACACGAGTCCCTCCTTGGTGGCCGCAATTTGGGCTCCAAGGCGTCGATGCGCGCGAGAAGCGGCCATCGACCCCCGGCTCGTGTCGAAAAGCGGCCACCTAAGGAGGGACTCGTGCGCCGCGCCGGCCATCCGAGGGGGACTCGTGTCGGGAGGGCGGGGCTGGGGCGGCGCGCGGTGTGCGTCGAGGCCGGGAGCGCCTCGCTCTCCCCCCAGCCCACCGCACCCCATCCCGGTCCTCCGGCTCGCTCTCTTCTCCCGCCTCTTGCAAAACAGACATTTGTCTGGTTTGATGGCGAGCACCTTCGACGGGGGTTCCCTGAGAGTCCCCGCCCGGACCACTCAGAGACCCGAACTGGGAATGCCGCGGGTGCCTCCCGGATGGACCGGCGGGCGGATCCAGCGTTTCCGGCCTGGGCTTGATGGATGGCCCGGGCAAGGAGCCACTCATGGCCCACACTCCTCCCGGCCAGACTCGCCAGCAGGTTTACCGCTTCCTGCGCGAGCGGCTGCTCGCCGGTGCGCCGCCGACGATTCGCGAAGTACAGGACCACTTCGGCTTCCGCTCGGTCGAGTCGGCGCGGGCGCATCTCGAGGCGCTCGCCCGCGAGGGGCGCCTCGTCAAAGAGCCCGGGCGCTCGCGCGGCTACCGGCTTCCGCAGGGCGCGCGGCCTGCCGCTCCGCCGGTGCTCGTGCCGCTTCTCGGCCGCGTGCAAGCCGGCGATCTCACCGCCGCCATCGAAGAACCCGAGGGTTACCTGGCCATCGACTCGCGCCCGACCGCCGAAGAGCTCTTCGCGCTGCGCGTGCGCGGCGAGAGCATGACGGGTGCGGGCATCCTGCCCGGCGACGTGGTGATCGTGCGCCGCCAGCAAGAGGCGCGCGTCGGCGAGGTCGTCGTCGCGCTCGTCGAAGACGAAGCGACCGTGAAGACGCTCCGCCGCGATGGGCGGCGCTTCGTGCTGCAACCCGAAAACCCCGCCTTCCCGACGATCGTCCCGGAGCCCGGCACGCTCGTCTTGCTCGGAAAGGTCGTCGAGGTGCGCCGCTACCTCGAGGGCCTGCCTTTGCTCGAAAGCGGCGGCTGAAACTGCGCGGTACCGCGGGAGGCTGCGCGGTACCGCGGGAGGCTGCGCGGTACCGCGGGAGGCTGCGCGGTACCGCGGGAAGGCGCGCGGCACCGCGGGCCGTGCCCGCATCGCGATCCGTGCCCTGCTTCGACTACCTGCTCTTTCGACCACCGTGATGTCCGCACGACACAGCGAGGTTCTCATGGCGCACCAACCGCTCTCGCACGATCACCACGAAGCGTTCTCGCGTCGCGGCATCCACGCTGCTTCGGCCGTCGTGTCGCGCGCTCCTCGTTTCGCCGCCGAGCCGCGTTGGCGTCTCGCCGAGGTTTCCGGGCGCCTCGTCGAACTCTCCGGGGCGCACGCGGCCTCGTGGTTGACGATGGCCTTCGCGCTCGTCCTCGACGCGCAGCAGCGAGGCGAGCCCGCCGCGTGGATCACCGCGCGCGCGGCCACCTTCTTTCCGCCCGACGCCGCGCTCACCGGCATCGATCTCTCCGCGCTTCCCGTCGTCTTCACCGCCGACGCCCACGAAGCCGCGCGCGCCGCCGACAAGCTCGCGCGCTCGGGCGCCTTCGGGCTGCTCGTGCTCGATCTGCTCGGCGGACGTCCCGAGCTGCCGCCGGCGCTGCAATCGCGCCTGGCCGGCCTCGCCGAGCGCCACGACACCGCGATCGTCTGCCTCACCGAGAAGCCGTCCAGCGCGGCGTCCCTGGGGCCGATGGTCTCGCTGCGCCTCGAAACCCGCCGCGACGACCCGCGCGATGCCGCGTTCACCTGCCGCGTCGGCGCGCTCCGCGACAAGCGACGCGCCCTCGCGTGGGCCGATGTCGAGGTCTGCCGTGGACCGGCTGGCCTGCGTTGACGTTCCGGCGCTGCCGCTCCAGCTCTTGCTCCAACGCGAGCCGAGCTGGCGCGACCGCCCGGTCGTGGTCGTCGCGCGCGATCAGCCGCAGGCGCGCCTGCTCTGGGTCAACGAGCACGCGCGCGCGCTGCGCGTGCTGCCCGGCATGCGCTATGCCGCCGCGCTCTCGCTCACGGGCGAGTTGCGCGCGGGCGTCGTCGATGCCGCCGACATCAAGCGCGGCGTGGCGCAACTGACGCGCCTGCTGCGCGAGTTCTCGCCCGAGGTCGAACCCGCCGCCGACGAGCCCGGCGTGTTCTGGCTCGATGCCACGGGGCTCGCGCGGCTCTTCCGCTCGGCGACCGCCTGGGCCGAGGCCGTCGATCGCGAACTCGGTGCGCGCGGTTTCGAGGCCTCGGTCGTGGTCGGCTACACGCGCTTCGGCACCTACGCCGCCGCGCGCACGAACAAGGGCCCGCTCGTCTTCGCCGATCCCGGCGCCGAGCAGGTGCGCGCGCGCAACGTGCCGCTCGAGCGGCTCGACGTCGATCCCGCGATGCGCGATGCGCTCGCGCGCCTGGGCGTGCACACGGTGGGGGCGTTCCTCGAGCTGCCGGCGACGGGCGTCTTCGAGCGCTTCGGCCCCGAGGCGCATCGTCTGCGGCGCCTTGCGGGCGGGGAACTGACGCCGCCCCTGCAACCCGCCGCCGCTGAAGAGCCGATCCGCGAGCACGCCGAACTCGACTACCCCGAGGCCGATCTCGAGCGGCTGCTCTTCGTCGTCAAGCGCTTGCTCGACCCCGCGCTCGCCAAGCTCGCGGCGCGCCGGCACGCGCTCGCCGAGATCGTGCTCTCGTTCGTGCTCGATGTCGGCGGCACGCGCCTCGAGTCGATCCGCCCCGCGCGGCCCACGCTCGCCGTGGCGCACTTGCTCGATCTCGTCCGGCTGCGCCTCGAGGGCATCAAGCTCACGGCGCACGTCGAAGAGATCGGCGTCGAGGCGCGCGGAACTCCCGCGACGATGCAGCAGCTCTCGCTCTTCGAGGAGAGCGGCCGCCGCGATCTCACCGCCGCCGAGCGCGCGCTCGCGCGGCTGCGCGCCGAGTTGGGCGACCACGCGGTCGTGCGCGCGCGCCTCGCCGACGGGCATCTCCCCGAGGCGGGGTTCCTCTGGGAGCCGCTCGCCAAGCTCACGCCCGCCGACGCGCGCGCCGCCGCGGAGCGCGTGCTCGTGCGGCGCGTCTTCGCGCGGCCGCTGCCGCTGCCGCCGCGCCCGCATCACCTTCGCGACGACGGCTGGCTCATCCGCGGCACCGAGCACGGCGCCGTCGCGCGCCTCGTCGGCCCCTACGTCGTCTCGGGCGGCTGGTGGCAGCGCGCCGTCCAACGCGACTACCACTTCGCCTGCATGAGGAGCGGCGACGTGCTCTGGGTCTTCTACGACCGCGAGCGCCGCCGCTGGTACCAACATGGCCGTGTCGAGTAGGCGGCGAGCCATGCTCGCCGCATCGTGCGAAGAGCGCGTTCTTACGCAGCGAGCCGTAGGCGGCGAGCCATGCTCGCCGCATCGTGAACTACGCGAACTCCGGATTTCGATCCGGAGGATGGACGAGCCGCATCGCAGGATGCGGGCAGCATGGCTGCCCGCCTACGCGCCGCATCGTGAACTACGCGAATCAAGGATTCCGATCCGGAAGAAAGACGAGCCGCGGATGCACGATGCGGGCAGCATGGCTGCCCGCCTACGCGCCGAATCGTGCGTTGCCCGCGGTGCGTGCGTTGCGTGCGTTGCCCACGGTGCGCGCGGTGTGCGCGAGGCGCACGGGTCGGCGTCGCCATGAATCCCGCGCCGGTGTACGCACCGCTCTGGTGCAAGAGCAACTACTCGTTCCTCGAAGGGGCGTCGCATCCCGAGGAACTCGTCGAGGAGGCCGCGCGCCTCGGCCTCTCGGCGCTCGCGCTCACCGATCGCGACGGCGTCCACGGCGCCGTGCGCGCGCACGTGAAGGCGCGCGAGGTCGGCCTGCATCTCGTGATCGGCTCCGAGATCACGGTCGACGACGGCACGTCGATCGTCCTGCTCGCCCAGAACCGCGGGGGATACGCGCACCTCTGCCAGCTCGTCACGCGGGGGCGGCTGCGTTCGCCCAAAGGCGAGAGCCGCGTCTCGTGGGACGAGATCCGCGCGCACGCGCCCGGCTTGATCGCGCTCTGGGGCGGGCCGAAGTCCCTGCTCGCGGGCGCCGTCGAGCCACGCGAAGTTGCGGTCGGCTTGAAGGATGCGTTTGGCGATCGCCTCTACGCGCTCGTCGCACGCCACCACGAGCCCGGCGACATCGCGCTCGAGGAGAGCACGCGCCGCCGCGCGGCCGCGCTCGGCTTGCCAGTCGTCGCCACGACCGAAGTGCTCTACCACGCGCGGGCCCGCCGCGCGCTGCAGGACGTGCTCACCTGCGTGCGGCACCGCGTGCCGCTCGCCCTGGCGGGCACGCGCATCCGCGCCAACGCCGAGCACGGCCTGCACTCGCCCTACGCGCTCGCCTCGCTCTTCGCCGACGACCTCGGCGCGCTCGAACGCGCCGCCGAGGTGGCGCAGCGCTGCACGTTTCGCTTCGAGGAGATTCGCTACCGCTATCCCTCCGAGCGCCTGCCCGATGGGCGCACGTCGATGTCGTGGCTCGTCGAGTTGACCTTCGCCGGTGCCGCGGGCCGCTATGGCGGAAACGTTCCCGCGGACGTGCGTGCCCAGCTCGAACGCGAGCTGGCCGTCATCGAAGAGCTCGACTACCCGGGCTACTTCCTCACGATGTGGGAGATCGTCCGCTTCTGCCGCGAGCGCGGCATCCTCTGCCAGGGGCGCGGCTCCGCCGCCAACTCCGCGGTCTGCTACGCGCTCGGCATCAACGCCGTCGATCCCGTGCGCATGAACCTGCTCTTCGAGCGCTTCCTCTCGCGCGAGCGCGCCGAGCCTCCCGACATCGACCTCGACATCGCGCACCAGCGCCGCGAGGAAGTGATCCAGCACGTCTACGCCAAGTACGGCCGCGATCACGCCGCGATGGTCGCGAACGTCATCCGCTACCGGCCGCGCTCCGCCGTCCGCGACGTCGGCAAGGCGCTCGGGCTGCCCGAGACCACGCTCGACCGTCTCGCCAAGCTGCTGCCGCACTTCGGCGACGTGCGTGCCGAGGTGCTCCAGCAGGCCGGCCTCGACCCGCAGCAGCCGCTGCACGTCCACCTACTCGAGCTCACCAACGAGCTGCTCGACTTCCCGCGCCACCTCTCGATCCATCCCGGCGGCTTCCTGCTCGGCCACGAGGCCGTGTCGACGCTCGTCCCCATCGAGAACGCCACGATGGAGAACCGCACGGTCATCCAGTGGGACAAAGACGACGTCGAGGCGCTCGGGCTCTTCAAGGTCGACCTGCTCGGACTCGGCGCGCTCACGCATCTCGATCTCGCGTTCCAGGCGATCGAGAAAAACCACGGGCGGCAGCTCTCGATGGCGACGATTCCCGCCGACGATCCGGCGACCTTCGCGATGATGTGCAAAGCCGACACCGTGGGTGTTTTCCAGATCGAGTCGCGCGCACAGATGGCCATGTTGCCGCGCCTGCGTCCCGTGCGCTTCTACGACCTCGTGATCGAGATCAGCATCGTGCGCCCCGGGCCGATCTCGGGCGGCATGGTGCATCCCTACCTCAAGCGGCGGCGCGGCGAGGAGCCCGTCGTCTATCCGCATCCGAGTCTTGTGCCCGTACTCGAGAAAACCTGCGGCGTGCCGCTCTTCCAAGAGCAGGTGATGAAGCTCGCCGTCGTCGCCGCCGACTACACCCCCGGCGAAGCCGACCAACTGCGCCGCGACATGGCCGCGTGGCGGCGCACGGGGCGCATCGAGAAACACCGCGAGCGGCTCATCGCGCGCATGACGGCCAAGGGGATTGCCCCCGAGTTCGCCGAGCGCGTCTTCGAGCAGATCCGCGGCTTCGGCGAGTACGGCTTTCCCGAGAGCCACGCCGCGAGCTTCGCGCTCATCAGCTACGCGACGTCGTGGGTGAAGCGCCACTACCCGGCCGTGTTCTGCTGCACGCTGCTCAACGCGCAGCCGATGGGCTTCTACGCGCCGTCGACGATCGTCGAGGACGCCAAGCACCACGGCGTCGTCGTGCTGCCCGTCGACGTGCAGCGGAGTGCCTGGGACTGCACGCTCGAACGCCTCGACGCGCCGCCTGCCCGCGTGCCCGCGGACCTTCGAACCGACGATCACGTGCTCGCCGTGCGCATCGGCCTGCGCTACGTCAAGGGCATGCGCGAAAGCGAATGGCCGCGCATCGAAAGCGTGCGCGCCGCGGGCGGGCCCTTCCGCGATCAAGAGGACTTCGTGCGCCGCACTGGGATCGGGCGCGCCGCCATCGAGCGGCTCGCGGAGGCGGGCGCGTTCGAGAGCCTCGGCACCGAGCGTCGCGACGCCCTCTGGGCGACGCCGCATCTCGTGAACGCGCGCTCGCGGTCGCTACCTCTCGTCGACGACGACGACGGCACCGCGTTCGCGCCGCTCGATCTCACCGAGACAGTGCGCTGGAACTACGAGTCGATGGGCCACAGCGTGCGCGCGCATCCCGTCGAGACGATGCGCGACGAACTGCGTGCGCAGGGCCTCCCGGATGCCGCAGAGGTGCGCGCGATGCGCCCGGGCCGCGTCGTGCGTTACGCGGGCGCGATCATCTGCCGCCAGCGTCCAGGCACCGCGAAGGGCGTCACGTTCCTCACCATGGAAGACGAAAGCGGCTTCGTGAACGTCGTGATCTGGAAGGACGTGTGGGAGAAATACGCGCTCCTCGTGAAGACCCACCCCTTCCTCGGCGTCACGGGCAAGCTCGAGTCGCAGCAGGACGTCGTGCACGTCATCGCGCAGAGCTTCTGGCCGCCTCGCGTGCGCCGCAAACCGACGACGAGCGCCAGCCGCGATTTCCACTGACGCACACCGCCCGATCGGCAGGCGGGCCGTAGGCGGGCAGCCATGCTGCCCGCATCCTGCGCCTGCGGCTCGTCTCTCTTCCGGATCGAAAACCGTGAATCGCGCAACTCACGATGCGGCGAGCACGGCTCGCCGCCTACTCGCACGCCGCGAGGTCGAGGTTGACGCGCTGCGATCCTGGGCCGCCGTTGCCGAGCGAGCCGAGCCCGCAGGCTGCGTCCTCGGCGATCACGAGGTAGAAGAACCCGTCGCCGGATGCGGGTGCTTCGTCATCCGTGTAGGGCGGCGCGGCGAAGGAGCGCGGGTCGCAAGCGCCGTAGCGCCAGGCTTCGAGCTTCGAGAGCTGGCCGCGGCTGATGCGATACGACTCCGCGCCGAGCACGAGATCCCAGTCGAGGACGACGGAGTGCGCGCTCGCGCTGGCTCGAACGCCGGAGACGCTCTCCGGCCGCCGCGACCACGGATCCGCAGCGCTGCAGTCGCAGGCGTCGCCCGCGCCGTCGCCATCGAGATCGGCCTGGTCGGCGTTGGCCGCGAGCGGGCAGTTGTCGGCGTCGTCCAACCAGCCGTCACCGTCCGCGTCGCCGGTCTCTTCGAGACCGATCCGCCACAGCTCGTGGCAGACCATGTCCGGGCTCCAGCCCCACGGGTTCGTCTCGTCGGCGCCGTAAGTCGAGTAGAAGACCCACATGCGGCGGCCGTCGCCCGAGGGGACGACCTCCGGCTCCTGCTTGTGCTGGATTTCGGCGTGACTCGAGGCGTCCGAGATGCGGAACGAGCGTTTCTCCTGGCGCGACATGAGCCAGATCTCCGAAGCGCCCGTCGCGTACTGTGCTGCGCCATCGATGAATTGGAACGTGCCGCCATCCGTGCGATCGCTTTCGTAGGGCTCGAAGTCGATCGCGCGGCCGTTCGCTGGATCGGGGTGCTGCGAGAGTGCGGGATCCGTGTCGAGGATGAACTGGATTTCGTACGTTCCGGTGGTCTCATCGAGACCGTAGATCATCGTGTCCTTGCCATCGTCGTAGCCGGCGATGAGCGTACGTCCCGCGTCGTAAGCAAAGACGCCTACTGGATAGACGAAATCGTCGCTCACGAAACGAGCCGGCGAACCGAAGTCGGCACGCTTGAGATTGGGCGGGAACTCTTCGGCACGGGAGCCCCACGCGAGCGGTGTTGCCATGCTGCCGTAGAGCAACGCGGCGGGGCGGCTCTCCCTGATCCAGCGCACGTAGGCTTTGTCGAGGGGCAACACGGCTCCGTACGAGAACTTGCAGGCCTGGCTCGCGAAACAGGTGGGATCCCACTCCTGTCGCTCGACGGTGACTTCCGAGATCACCGCGCCCGCGGCATCGTGCTCGACGACGCGAATCTCGACCCAGCGCGACTCGCCGAGATGGACGTTGTCGCTCGCGATGTAGGTGAGAAAGCTCCGGCCGCCATCGCCGGGTTCGGTGTGGCCGGCGATCGAGCGCCAGATCTCACCCGGGGGCGGCGGGCCGAAAGGCGTTCCCGCGCCGAAGGGCTCGACGACGCAGCTCGCCGTGCCCTGCTCGTCGTGAACGAGCCGCATGCGCTGCACCGTCTCGCTTGCCGCGTCGAGAAAGAGGAAGTAGAGCGCGCCTGCTTGATCGATGGCCCACGAGACCGGACGCCCGAAGGGAGTCACGCGCATCGGTTCGTCGCAGGCGAGGACGGCTCCCGCGGTGCCCGTCACGGGATCGAGGGGGCGAATCCTGATCTCGAAGAGCGGTACCGGGAGCGCCTCGAGATAGGCGATCCAATCGCCATCGAGCGAGTATTCGGGGTTGTAGGCGCACGAGGGTGCACCGTCGAAGAGGACGCGTTCTTCCACGACGACCTCCGGTAGAGCGCGCACCGGCGCGACGGAGAACAAAACCGCGGACGCCACCAGGAAGACTCGGCTGACACACGGGCCCGACGGTCGAAATACTCTCGCAGGCTCGTTGGCTTCTTCAGATCGATCGACCTCGGTCGTCGTTCGCTCGTCCATCATGGGTGGCTCCCTCGCGTTCGGTCACGCTTTCCCCTCGAAAAGACGGGCGACGGGAGCGCGACGTTGACACCCGAGTCCAGGGGAGCGCCGCGGGCTAGAATCTTCCAAGGCTACGAAACGGAGAAGCCGCCATGCACCGCCTTGTCATCACGATCAGCCTGACGATGGCGCTGGTCTTCTCTGCCTCCGCCGCGGCGCGAGCCAATACGCCCGCACCCGCGCCCCGGGCGACACCGTCCGCGACGACGGCTCCAGACCCCGCGGTCGCACGCGCGACGATCGTGAGCCTGCTCCGCGATCAGTCAGCGGCGTGGAGCCGCGGCGATCTCGATGCGTTCGTGGCGATCTATGCCGACGACGCGATCTTCATCACACCCAACGGAATGACCCGCGGGCGCGAGCCCCTTCTCGCTCGCTACCGCGAGCGCTATCCCGACGCCGCGGCGATGGGCACGCTCACGCTCGAGCCGCTCGAGTGGCGTTTCGCGACGGATGCGAGCGGCGGCGCGGTCGGAGCCTCCCTTGTCGCGCGCTGGACGCTGCGCTATCCCGCGGACGCGGCGCGCGACGACGCCACGGGCCTCACGCTGCTCGTCTTCCTCCCCGACGGCGACCGCTGGCTCATCGTCCAGGACGCGTCGCTGTAGGCGGCCGTAGGCGGCGAGCCATGCTCGCCGCATCCCTCACCGTGAGAATCTCGGATTTCGATCCGGAAGAGAGACGAGCGCGGATGCACGATGCGGGCAGCATGGCTGCCCGCCTACGGGGTATCCTCCCGACGTGCGTCGTCAGGCGATCATGGGCACGTCGCCGGCGCGGAGCGCGACGCCGCTCCATGTCAGGCCCGCACCGAAGGCGACGAGAAGCATCGTTTGGCCGGGCTTGATGCGGCGGTCCTCGAAGAGTTCGGTGAGCGCGATCGGAATCGACGACGACGCCGTGTTGCCGTAGCGCTCGATGTTGGAGACCCAGCGTTCGCCCGGGATCTCGAGGCGCTCACTCATCGCGGCAAGAATGCGCTGGTTCGCTTGATGCGGAATGACGAAGTCGACTTGGTAGGGCGTGAGCCCGGCTTGGCGGCAGAGCTCGGTAATTACTTGTGCGCCGCGCTCGACCGCGAAGCGGAACACGGCGCGCCCATCCATCTCGATCGTGCGGATCGGCGAGATCGCGAAGCCGTTGATCGGCGGACGCGCACTGCCGCCGTCGGGGACGCGGAAGAGATCCGCTCCGGATCCGTCGGCGCCCATCGTGGCGGCGAGGATCTGCCAGGGCTGTCCCGGCGCGGCTTCGGGGTGGCGCAACACCAGAGCAGAAGCGCCGTCGCCGAAGACCATTGCGGTCTTCGGGTCGTCGGGCTTGACGTAGAACGTCGACACGTCCGATGTCACGACGAGCACCGTCTCGAAGCTCGGCAACATGGCCGATGCGGTGAGCAGCGCGGTGACCCCGCCCGAGCAGGCGGCATTGACGTCGAAGGTCCCGGCGCGCCGCGCGCCGAGCGCGTGCGCCAGCGCGGGGCTCGTCGGGCAGAGCTGATGGTCGGGCGTGTAGGTCGAGAGCACGACGAGGTCGATGTCCTCGGCATGCACGCCTGCGCGCTCGAGTGCCTGCCGCGCGGCGACGGCGCCGAGCGCCGACGCGGACTCTCCTTCGCTGGCCACCCGCCGCTCGCGAATCCCCGTGCGGTGATAGATCGCGTCGGCGGTCATCGAGAGCCGCCGGCCGAGGGTCTCGTTGTCGAGTCGCTTCTCGGGAAGTGCCTTGCCGGCGCCGGCGAGGACGAAAGCGGTTTTGCCCCGGACCATCGACGTCCGCGCTCCTTCTGCTGCTGATGGTGCTCCGCGACGGTCGGCGACGACGTCGGCCCTGCAGATGCGCCCGGTGCCTGAGCCCAGGAGGCGAGATACGCCCAACGCGCTCTCGCGGCAACGTCCCAGTGCGGCAAGAAATGGTTCGTCACGCCCGTTGCCGCCCTGTGACGGCACATGGCAGGCCTCAACGAAAGCGGGTCGAAGGGACGTCCGCGGGATGTGGAGAGAGATCGCGGATCACTGCTTCCCTCGACGCAGCGATCCCCGAGCGGACTTCAGGCGTCGGCGCGGACGGAGCTGTTGGAGGCGAGCGCGGACTCGACCTGCTCGCGGAAGTGGAGGAGACGTCGATACGCAAGGGGCGCGCGCTGCGGCTCGCTCTCTTCGCCCGCGGGAGCCACGGCACGAATCGAGGCGACCGGACGACCCTGGTGCCAGATCGGGAAGATCCACGACCGCGGGTCGGGTTCGCGGCGGGAGGATAGGTGGCCTTCGCGAACCCCCGTTACTTCGACGGCCTGCAGGCCGGTCTCGCGGGCCAGGGCCTCGGCGGAAGCCTTCCACCTTGCCAAGAACTCCCGATCCAGAACCTCGTTCGTCGTCCCTGTCATCGATGCCTCCCCGGGGCTCATCTGGCGTCCCGAGCACTGCTTCAGACGCCCGCGGCGCGCGTGGGTTTCGCGGCCTGGTGCGGGCGGACAGACTCGAATCTTGTTTCCCGGCCCCGGGTCCGCAACCTTTCGCGAACGGCCGTGAGTTATCGTCGAGTCCACCGCGCCCGAAGGTGACCGGAGACCTGCCATGCGAGCTCCGAGGTCGGACACTCCCTCTTCGCAAGGACCCGCGCAGAGGCTCCCTTCCCAGCAGAGCCCCCGGGGCGTCGAGATCGCAATCGCCGTGGCGACGACGCTGCTCCATCTCGCGTTCGCGAACGTCTACGGGATCTTCCGCGACGAGCTCTACTACCTCGTCTCGGCCGACCGCCTGGCGTGGGGCTACGTCGAGCATCCGCCGCTCGTCGCCTGGCTCGCGTGGCTCGTGCGCGGCGTGCTCGGCGAGTCGCTCCTCGCGATCCGACTCGTCCCGGCCCTTCTCGCCGGAGCTCTCGTGCTCGTCGTGGCCCGGCTGGCCGGCGTCATGGGCGGGGGGAGAGGGGCTCGCTCGCTCGCCGCTCTGGCCACCGCGTTGATGCCGTTCAACCTGGCGCTCTTCTCCTACTTCTCGATGAACGCGATCGACTTCCTGGTCTGGGGTGCGGTGGCGTTGACCGCCGCGCTCATGCTCCGCGACGACGAACCGCGGGGCTGGCTCACGATCGGGGTGCTGGTGGCGGTGGGTCTACTCGCGAAAATCTCCGTCGTGTTTCTCGTGGGCGGACTGATCGCCGGCCTCTTCCTCGGCCGCCGATACGCGCTGGTCCTTTCGCGATGGAAGTTCGCCGGCGGCGTGATCGCGGCACTCGCGTTCACGCCGTATCTGATCTGGCAGGCCGTGAACGGCTGGCCCTTCCTCGAGTTCGCGTCCAACGCGTCGAGATTCAAGAACGTCTCGCTCGATCCCTTCTCGTTCCTCGGCGAACAGATGCTCGGGACGGGGCCGACGGTGCTGCTCTGGCTGCCGGGTCTCGCGGCGCTGCTCGTGGGACGCTGGGCGCGGCCTTGGCGCCCGCTCGGCTTCGCGTTTCTCGCCGTGCTCGCGTTCTTCTTGGTGACGAACGCGAAGCCCTACTACCTCGCGCCCGCCTACGGAATGCTGGTCGCGGCGGGAGCGGTCGCGCTGGAACGCATCGCTCGCGACGATCACCGCTCGGCACTCGGGCAGAAGCCGCGAGCGCGGGGCTGGATTCTCCCCGCGACGGCGGCGATCGTGCTCGTCTTCGGCGCGATCATCGCGCCCCTGGCGCGCCCGATCCTCCCGGTAGAGAGCTTCCAGCGCTACTCGTCGGCGATCGGCATCACGCCGAGCTCCGGGGAGCGCCAGGAGCAAGGGGCGTTGCCGCAGTTCTTTGCCGACAGGCACGGCTGGCGCGAGCTCGCGCGCACCGTCGGTGAAGTCGCCGCGGCCCTTCCGCCCGAGGATCGAGCGATGGCGTGCGTGTTCGGCCAGAACTACGGCGAGGCGGGGGCGATCGATTTCTTCCGCGAGGAGTTCAACCTGCCGCCCGCGATCTCGGGGCACAACAGCTACTGGCTCTGGGGACCGGGCGCGTGCACGGGAGAGGTGCTGATCGTCATCGGCGGTGATCGCGAGGACTTGGAGCGCGATTTCGCGAGCGTCGTCGACGCCGCGCTGCATCGCGCTCCCCTGGCGATGCCCTACGAAAGCGAGCTGCCGATCTATGTCGTGCGCGGCCTGCGCGCGCCGCTGCGCGACGCGTGGCCCAAGGTCAAGCGTTACATCTGAGCGCTGGCGCGGGCGAAACGCTTCATGACGCGAACGAGAGCACCGAGAAGACGGCACCCTGCGGATCCGCGATGACCGCGAAGCGGCCGACCGTCGGGATGTCCGTCGGCGGAACGAGGACGTTGCCGCCGAGCTGCTGCGCCCGCGATGCCGCGCCGTCGCAGTCCGCGACGGTGATGTAGGGCATCCAGTTCGAGGGGATGGGACCCATCTCGGGGCTGATCGCCATCATGCCGCCGAGCATCTCCTCGCCGCGCTTCCAGAGCGTGTACTCCATGCCCGGCATGTCGGCGAGTTCGGGGCGCCAGCGGAAGAGCGGTGCGTAGAACGCGCGCGCGGCTTCCGTGTCCATCGCGAGGAGTTCATCCCAGCAGAAGGTGCCTGGAATCGGCGGCTCTTTGGGCGCATCGGGGCTCTTGCGTTCCGTCCAGACGGAGATCATTGCGCCCTGAGGGTCGACGATGCCCGCCATGCGGCCGATGTCGTGCGCGTTCTCGGGCCCGAAGCAACACTGTCCGCCGAGTTCCTGCGCGTGAGTGATCGTCTTGTCGACATCATCGACCGCGACATAGGTGTTCCAGTGCGGCGGGACTTCGCCCCACTCGGGTGTGATCTGCATCCCCCCTGCGACCTCGCGTTCGCCGAGCTTGAACATCACGTAGATGCCCTGCGGCATCTCCATGTCCTCCGCGGACCAACCGAAGAGCGCACCGTAGAAACGCTTTGCGCCGGCCATGTCGGGGGTCATCAGGTCGTGCCAGCAGAAGTTTCCGTGTTCGAAAAGTCGCATCGCCA
>CAZPJJ010000035.1:0-16991 GCA_964586535.1 uncultured Acidobacteriota bacterium
CTCGGCCGCGTACGGTCGTTCCGCGGGGGAGCACGAGCCGCACGTCGCGCGTGGTTTCTCGCGGACGCAGCGCCGGAGCGTCCTTCTGAGCGCGGGCGAAACCCGCGGCGCGCGCATCGAGGCGCCACGGCTGGCGCGCGTCGATGGGCGCGAGACGGAAGCGCCCATCTTGCGCGGTCGTTGCCGTGGGTCCCGCCGGGCCCCGGCCGCCGATGCGGATCTCGATGCGATCGGGGCGCGCTCCGCCGGGTGCCGTCGTGACGCGTGCACCGGCGATCGGCCGGCCGGATTCGTCGGTGACGACGCCTTCGATCGCGGACGCGGGCGTGAGCGCGATCGTCGCGGTGGCGTGCCCGGTGGCGCGCCCGCGGCGCGCGAGGAGACGGTCGGGGACGAGATATGAAGGCGCCTGCGCGATGAGCGGGACATCGTTTCGAGGCACGCTCTCGAGCCGGAACGCCCCGCCCGCGCCGGCGCGCGCGTGCCGCCACGGCGTGTCTTCGACGAAGACGAGCGCACCCGGAATCGAGCGTCCATCGAGCGCGTCGACGACGCGGCCATCGAGCGAGGCGAGCGCGGGCATCGTGATCGCGGCGCGCCAGCGCGCGGAGGAAGCTTCGCCTTCGCGGGGCGGGGGAGCGGGCTCGATCGTGGCAGCCGCGAAGGTGCCGTCGGGCGTGTAGGCGCCGAGCCGCGGCGGATCGTCCGGATCCACGCCGAGCGCGAGGTCGAGGGCACCGCTCTCGTCGGCGAGCCCCAGCGGATGCGCGCCGTCGTCCGCCGAGACGAAGAGGGCGTAGGGAACGGGCGCACCGCCGGAATCGCGGACGACCGCACGCACCGCGTCCACGTCGGGGAGCGCGATCGTCAGAGCTCCCCCGCGCGGGGCGCGCACGGTCGCGAAGCCACGCCCTGGGGCGGAGACGAGCACGTCCATCGCACCGTCCCATGCTCCGCGCTCGAGCCGCGCCTTGCCGCTCGCGTCCGTGAGCGCGGGCCGCGCCGCAGGCGACCAGCGCCCGGCCTGCTGCGCGAGGCGCGCGGCGAGCCCGCTGCCCCGCTCGCGGTGCAAGCGAACGAGCGCGTTGGCGACACCCGCACCGGCGTTGTCCACGACTGTGACCGCGAGTCCCTCGTCGTTCGGAAGGACGGCGTCCTCGAGCACGAGATCCTCGACGAGAGGCTCCAGCCGTGCGCTCATGGCGACGAAACCCGGCGCGTCCGCGGTCACGATGTAGAAACCCGCGTCGGGTGCGACGAGCCGGAACGTGCCGTCCGCTCCGGTGAGACTCTCGGCGAGCACGCGCGGCGTGTCGCCTGCGAGCCACGCGAGACGTTCGCTCGCCGGATCGAGCTGTGAATGCAGCGAAACGCGCGCGCTTGCGATCGGTGCCTCGCCGGGGCCCAGGATGCGTCCGCGAATGACGGGTTCCGACGCGGAGGCCGCGGGTGGGAGAGCGGCGAGCGCACCCAGCGCAGAGGCGATGGCCAGGGCTCGGCGGGCGGTGCTCCTCAGCAAGCGATTCTCACGGATCGTCGTGGTCGGCACGGCGTTGACCCTCCCTACGTCGCGGCTTCGTTTCGGGCCCACTCAACTCTCGAAGGCACGCATCGTTCCCGGTGGCCCCAGAATGGACGCTGTCGACACCGCGATTCGAAGAAGGAGGACAGGCGATGCGCGGATGGGTCTTCGCTCTCACGCTGGGGATGATCGCGACCGTCGTTGCGGGATCCGAGGCGCGGGCCGGGGAGCGGCTCGAGCCGAGGCGGCCCGTCGCGACGTACTCGATCGTGGCGCGCGACGAGGCGACAGGGGAACTCGGCGTCGCCGTTCAGAGCCATTGGTTCCAGGTCGGTACGGTCGTGGCGTGGGCCGAGGCCGGCGTCGGCGCAGTCGCCACGCAGTCCTTCGTGGAGACGAGCTACGGGCCCCGCGGCCTGGCGCTGCTGCGCGGCGGCCACGATGCGTCGAGCGCTTTGAGGAGGCTCCTGGCCGAGGACGAAGGGCGGGACACGCGGCAAGTGGCGCTGGTGGATCGCGAGGGGCGCGTGGCGGCCTGGACGGGTGCGCGCTGCATCGCGGAGGCGGGCCATGTCGAGGGCAAGGGGTATTCGATCCAAGCCAACTTGATGGAGAAATCGACGGTCTGGGGTGCCATGGCGCGCGCCTTCGACGCGAGCGCCGCCAAACCTCTCGCCGAGCGCCTGCTGCTGGCGCTCGAGGCCGCCGAAGCGGAAGGCGGAGACGTGAGAGGCCGGCAGAGCGCGGCGCTCGTCGTCGTGCGCGCGGCGACATCGGGGGATCCCTCGCGCGACCGGCTCGTCGATCTTCGCGTCGACGACCATCCCCGGCCCGTTCTGGAGTTGCGGCGCCTCTACGGACTGCATCGAGCCTATGCCGAGATGAACGATGGCGACGCCGCTCTCGCGGCGGGACGCATCGACGATGCACGGCGCCACTACGAAGCGGCGGTCGGGCTCGCGCCCGGGATCGTCGAGCTTCCTTTCTGGCAAGCGGTCACGCTGGCGGAAGCGGGCGACGTGGGAGCGGCGATTCCGATCCTGCGGCGCGTCGTCGCCGCGGAGGCACGTTGGCGAGACGTTCTGCGACGTTTGCCGGCCGCCGGTCTGCTGGCGCCCGAGAGGCTTGCGGCGATCGAGTCCGCACTCCCCTGAGCGCGGCCGCTCCAAAAATGAAAGAGCCGGTGGATGTGCCACCGGCTCTCGTGCTCGCAATCGCTCTTCGCGATCGCAAGGAACCTCAGCTCGCGGTCGCGGCCTTCGGGGCGGACGCGGTCTGCAGGAACGCGCCGTCCTTGAGGCGGGTCTGCGCGTACTCCTGGATCTGCTTGACCTTGTCGGGGCAGCCCGCGGTCGCCGTGATCACGACGCCATTGTCCAGATCGGCGACCTGGTGAGCGGCACCCTCGGACTTCATCGGGCACTGGGAGGCACACTGACCGGCGAGGAAGGTGCGGGCTTCCTTCTGCACGGCCTTGACGACCTCGGCGTCGTTCGAGATCAGCGTGACCTTCACGCCGTTCTCGAGGTTCTCGATCTTCGACTCGACCTTGCTGGCCATCTCACCCTTCGAGGCCTTCGCTGCCTTGTCGGCGCAGTTGCCACCAGCGAGGGCGGGGACGCCGGCGACCAGCAACGCGAGAGCGGCGATCAGGAGAATGCGCTTCATCGGGAGGCTCCTCTCGGCTCGTGGTCATCGCCACGAACGGCTCGTGGCGTTCGCTGCCACGGGTTCTTTGTTGTCGCGCCTGAAGGGGGGCTCGGTCTCGGAGGCCGTCTCCCGGGCGCGTTCTGAGCGTGCTTTTGCGATGGTAGTCGCTTTAGTTACAAGCGCCACACAAGGATTTTCTTTTGGTCGTAAAGAGAAACCCAACGGACACTCCGCCCCGCGGAAGTTCCTGATAAATTGCCGGTTGGGCGCATCGCTGCCATGGTCGCCCGGGGGTGTGGCGATGGAAGAGCGAAAAACTCGTGTGGACGCCGAGGCAGCGATCCGGACCTGCCCCATCTGCGGCGCCGAACTCGACGAGCGCAAGTGCAAACTCGTCTGCCCCCGGCCCGGCTGCGGGTACTTCCTCTCCTGCGCCGACTATTACTGAGCGCATTCCCAGCGGGTAGGGGTCTCGGCGCGGGCGGATCTCGTTGCAAGTGGAAGGCGTCCGCGAGGGCATCCCGCAGCGGCCGGAGGACGTTATCTGGCCTATCTGGAGGTATTTGCTGGTAAGTCCTGACCGTGGCCGATTCGCATCTGGTGCCTAAGTTCTCTTCTCTAGGGGTGCCCGAAATCTTCCGGCCATGAGCGCGAAGGGATCGGGGCGCACCGCGCTGAAGGGAACGCCGATGCCGACGACCTCCTGGAACGATCCAGCGCCCGTTCGTCTCTGCCGACCAACCGAACGACGCCCACCCTTCCGAACGAACGAGCGCGGAGTCTCGCTGGTCGAGATGCTTGTCGTGATCGCGATGCTGGGCCTGATCGCGGGCATCGCGATGGTCACGATCGACTTCTCCCGCACGGAGGCGGAGGTCGCGGCCGCCAGGCTCTCCCGCGATCTCTCGCTCGTCAGGAGCCGCGCGATCTTCGAAGGGAACGACTTCATCGTGACCTTCGACGTCACGAACTCGCGGCTGACCTACACGGTCCACGACGACATGAACAACAACGGCTCCGTCGAACTCGCCATCGGCGAGACGGTGGAGACGCACGATCTCGGCGAGACGAACCACAACGTCGCGATCGCGTTCGTCTCCGGACTGCGCGGCGTGGACGGCGCCGCGCTCACGGAGCCCGTGACGCTCGCCGGATCGCCGCCCCGCGTGACGTTCTCCGCCCGCTCTCGCGCCAACGCCGGGGCGATCTACTTGGCTCCCGAGGACGATCTGAGAAACGGAGATCCGCGCAACATGCGCGCGATCACGATCTCGGGCGCGTCGGGAAAGATCCAACGCTGGCGCTACGACCCGGAATCGAGCGGACCGGGACCATGGAGGCTGCAACGATGAGCCCGACGCCTTGCTCCGAGCAGCGCGGTTCGACGCTCGCCGAGACCGTCGTCGCCCTGGGCATCTTCGGTTTCGCGATGCTGGGCATGAACTCGATGCTCATTCAGACGATGCGCACTTCGGACTTCGCGAAAGACCTGTCGACGGCGCGCTTTCTCGCCTCGCAGCGCCTCGAGCAGATCAAGTCCGCGCGCTACCAGGATGGCGATCGCGACGGCGTGCGCGATACGGCGAACGTCTGCACCGACATCGACGAAATTCAGGCGGCGGTCTTTCCCGACGAAGACTATGGCCAGGTCGACCTGCGCAACGGCAGCCGCTTCACCTTCGAATCCTGCGCCGCCACCCCCGACATCAAAGCGGCCGGAGTGATGCACGCCCGCGCGAACTACGCCTCCGGAGACCAGGGCGAGCTCGATTTCTATCTCAATCATCTGCGCTACGACAACTTCCGTCGCGAGGTCTACATCGTCGATTCCATCGACTTCACCGGAGCCGTGACGAACGTCACGCTGGGGCCGCCCAACGCGACCGCCCGCGACAACGTGCTCGTCACCGAGGTCACGCCGTCCGCGACGGCGCCGAAGTCGAATTACATCAAGTACGTCATCGTTCGAGTCAAGTGGAGGGGCAACGATGGTGCAGTCCACCACGTCACGCTTTCGACCGAGAAAGCGTTCTACATCCCGTCGTTCTGAGCGCCAGGACATGACGAGCACCGTCACGGCGCCGAGCGAGCGGGGCATGAGTCTCGTCGAAGTCATCGTCTCGACGTTTCTCGTGGCGTTGCTCTTCCTGGCGGCTCTCTCGATGCTCGAGATCGACCAGCGCGTCTACTTGCGGGACGACGCCGTCCTCGCCGCCGCCGGCGAGGCGGAGCACGCGCTCGAGCTTCTCGAGCGCGACCTGCTCATGGTGGGCTATCAGGTCGACGTGCGCACGATCGCGGACGTCGGCGCGGACGGTACCGTGAACACCGACGACGACGTCGTCGGCCAGGCCAAGATCGTCTACGCGGCTCCCTGGGAACTCGTCGTCAACGCCGACATCGCCGACGACGTCGAGGCGATCATCGATGGTGTCACCGGCGATTCGACGCCCACCGGTTATGCCCCAGTGAGCTTCTTCACCGGAGCCGAGACGATTCGCTTCACGCTCGACTCGAGCGGCGATGGGACGATCAATACCTCGGACCGGGGTGACGACGTCGAAGAGCACACATCGTTCAATCCGTCGCTCTACTCGGTCTACCGCGAGGTCTACGGCGGCCGAGGCGGCGCGAACATCGTCGATACGACCAACGTGGGACTGATCCGCGGACCCGACGCCTATCCGAACGGAACGCGCCCGACGCCGCTCTTCCAGTACTGGGGCGACTTCGACACCGATCCCGCCCTCGACCTCTGGGGCGATACGGGAGCGGGAGGGGGAGTCTCCGGGAACGGCGTTCTCGAAGCGGGCGAAATCGCCGCAATGACCGCGGTGACGGACGAAGACGCCAACGACAACGGCATTCTCGACACGGGCGAGGATCGCAACGGCAACGGCTCGCTCGAGACGCGCGTCTCGGAGCTGATCACCGAGATCGACGTGAGAATCACGGGCGAGACGGTCAACCCAGACCTGAAGTGGAACGACCCGCGTCTCGCCTCCTCGACGGCGAAGTATCCCTACCGGCAGGTATCGGTCGGCACGCGCATTCGCCCGCGCAACATCGAGTTGCCCGGCGGTGCGTGCGGCGACGAACCGGAACCGACGTCCTCGGTGAGCGTGGTCAATGCGTGTCCCGACGCGCTCGCGGACGGGAAAGTGACCCTCGCCTGGACGGTCTCCGACGACGACGGAGCGAACGAGACCGACATCGAGCGATACCTCGTCTACAGGACCGACGTCGACAACATCTTCGGTCCGACGCCCTTCAGCGAGGTCGTGGCCGGCACCTCGACCTATCAGGACGATTGGATCGACGCGCGCTCGTGGCCGCCGCGCCAGTACTGGTATCGGTTGCGAGCGATGGACTGCACGCCCGCGCTCTCCGTGAGCGATCCCGTGGCGGGACCCTATCCGGCCGACGTGGGACCGATGTTCCCGCTCGCGATCGACGTGCGCGACATGCCCGGCGACGACGGCTCGCAGCTCGAGGTGCGGTGGAGCGCCTCCCACGACGATCCGGTGAATACGACCGGCTACGGTGACGATGTCGCGGAGTACCACATCCACCGCTCGACGTTGTCGGACTACCGATGCGTCGCGCCGGTGAACGATAGCGCGATCCCCGCCAGCGGGGCCGCGGAGTACACGTGGGTCGACAGCGACACCTACTCCTCGTCGGCGATCGTTCTGGGCGAGCTCTATTACTACTGGATGCGCTCGGTGGATGCCGCGAACGCCGTGTCGCCTTACAGCCAGCGCACGTGCGCACGCGCTTACGAGGGGCCGGTGATGCCCACGGGCGTGCTCGCGCGCGTGGCGACGTACTCCTCGACGGATCATCCGGCCGAGCTGTGGTTCACTCCGCCCGAGGAGAACCCGGACGCCGGCTACGATCCCTATCAGATCGAGTACAAGGTCTATCGCTCGCGTGACATCAACGGCGACGGCCTCGACGACAGCCTCGTCGACGATTCGGTGGGATACAAAACGACGGACTACGCCGACTCGGCCTTCTTCACGGGAGTCGTCTGGACGGTCGGCGATACCGCGGCCTGCGGGTTCCACTCCTTCGACGGTACGGCGACATGGAGGTCGATGGCGACCGACTCTGTCGCCGGACTCAAGCGCGTGCGCTTCCGCGACCGGCTGCGCGGCGTTGCCGTCGGCGACGGCGGCGTCGTCATTCGCACCGACACCGGTGGCGCGACCGCGGCGGCCGCTACATCCGGCGTCGTGGCGAACCTCCACGACGCCGCCTGGGCGACCGATGCGCGGGTGTTCGCGGTCGGGGACACGGGCACGATGATCCAGTCAGACGACGGCGGCGCGACTTGGTCGACGGTCACGCTGTCGATCGCGTCGACGCTTTACGGTCTCGCGGCTCGCGAGGGCTCGGTGGTCGCGGTCGGTGACAGCGGAACCGTGCAGTTGTCGACCGATTTCGGGCTGACCTGGGCCGCTCCCGCCTCCGCGCCCTCCGATGACCTCAAGAGCGCTTGCATCTACGGGGGCGTCAGCGGGGCGACGATCGTCGTCGGCGGTCAGGACCGCATCTGGCGGAGCAGCGATCTTGGCACGTCGTGGTCTGCGACGGCTCTGCCGGGCGGGATCACCGGCGATGTGATCGCGCTCTCCTGCGTCGATCCGGGCGTGGTCATGGCGGTCTCGGACGACGGTGCTTCGAGCTACGTCTTCTCGTCCAGCGACGGCGGTGCCACGCTCGGTTTGGAATCGACGTCGCTCGGCGGGCGAGCCGCCGACGTCGGCGTCGTCGACGCCACGCTCGCGTACGTCGCCGACGACGCGGGATACGTCCACTACAAGCAGCCCAACGGCACGTGGCTCGCGACGCTCGCCGACGCGACGTGCGCGCTGCGCGGAGTGGCCGTCTTGCCGATCGTCGTCTGGGAATCGACCGCTACCAAGGGGGACGCGAGCGGAGACCGCTACTACTTCGTCGTGACGTCGAAGTACGCGGTCGGCGACGCCACGCTCGACGGCGAATCCGGGCTGCTCGCCGATCGAGGATCCACGTTCGAAGATCCGGACGATGCCCTGGCGCAGGTGCTCGTCGATTCGTGCCGCAACTTCGAAGCGACGGCGGTGCAACCGTGAGGAGGACGCCCGAGATGTCCGTGAACCTTTGTCGCTCGGAACGCGGCGTTTCGCTCCTCGTCGTGATGTTCGTCGTGACGGCGCTGACGCTCATGGGGCTCGCGCTTCTCGCCTCGTCCGTGATGTCGCTGCGCTCGAGCGATGCGTCGCGCGACGAGCGCGAGCTCTTCTACATCGCCGAGGCGGGCTTGGAGCGAGTGGTGGGCGACGTCACCTGCTCGCTCATCGGCGAACCGCGGCTCGACAGCATCTTCGATACCTACGTCGCGCTGCATCTGACGCACGGCCGCTCGCGAGGATCGGACAACATCGCGGGCACCTCGGACGACTCGGGGCGCGATTACGTGGGCGTCCCCCATGGGAATGGGACCTATCAGATCGACATCCTGACCTTCCCGACGAGCATGGAGCAGGCACAGCAGCTCGAGTTCGTCGATATGAACATCCGCTCGACGGCCACGTTGAACGGCCGCACCAAGACGCTCTCGTCGGTCGTGCGCCTGAAGCTGATCCCGTCGCGCGTCTTCGACAATGCCTACTTCATGAACAACTTCGGTTGGATGAGCGGCTGGTCGTGCGGATCGCTCTACATCCACGGGAACCTGCGCGCGAACGGCGACGTGCGGCTCTACGGTTCGTGCGTGCGCGGCCGCGGAACGCCCTACTATGAGCGAGTGGTCGGCAACGACCTCATCGATCGCATCCACAACGGCGGAATCCTCGCCGGCGGCCGGATCATCCAGGCGCAGAACTGCCAGGGCGACTATGGCGTGGCCGCGAACCGGCACGAGTATCAGGACGTCATCCCGATGCCGAACCTTTCCGATCTCTCGCTCTATGTGCGGACCGCGCGCGAGTGGAACGGCGGCACGGCGGGATCGGACGGCATCTGGGGCACGCCCGACGACACCGGCGGGTCGACGCTGCAGGTCTGGGATCCCAAGATCAACGGCGGCGCGGGCGGCTACCGGACCTATCGTGCCTGCATCGGCTGCAATCTCGGCCCTGACGCGACATGGAATACCGCGGACGATCTCTGGGGACGCGACGGCGTCGAAGATACGGACGACGACGAGTCGCCCTTCATGGTGCTCGACGGGCGCACGCAGCCGATCATCATCGACGGGCCGGTCGTGATCGGTTCGCCCGGCGCCGACGGCATCTGGAACACCGACGACGAATGGGACGCGTCGGGCCTGCGGCCGATGACGGGCGCCGTGATCCTGCGCGGCGTCGTATCGGGGCAGGGAAGTCTCTATACGTCGGGGAACATTTATCTGCCGGCGGAGCTTCAATATGACAATCCTCCGCGGACGCACTTGCCAGGATCCTCCTCGAGTCCCGCGGGCGCGGGCTACGGCAACAACAAGAGCACGACCTACGCCACGATGACGGAGGGCGCGATCGAGGGCTGGCGGGACCTGATGCTCTCGACGCCGACGGCGGGCACCTATCAGGTGCGCGACGCCGACATGATCGGTCTCTTCGCGCGCGAGAACATCGTGATCGGGCGTTTCACGGGTGGTACCAGCTGGAGCACCGTGGACAACTGGCTGGCCGACTCGGACAACCAGTCCAAGGAAGATCTCGGCGTCGACAACCTCCCTGCGACGGGCGACACGAACGAAGGCAACAACACCTGGGACGTTCAGGTCTACGGCGCCGACGGCCAGAGCCAGTGCGGCTCCGGCCTCATTCCCGCGGGCTTCGCGGTCGGTGACGTGATTCCCGGATCCGGAGAGGACATCGACGGAGACGGCCGCTTCGATGACAGAATCACCCGCGGCAGCCTCGCGTGGACCGGTATCCCCTCCAGCGGATCCTCGTCGTTCGCGTTCCCCGAGAACATCAACGACAGGCTCAACTCGGGTGCCGCGAATCCCAACACCGCGGCGTGGATCGATACCGATGGCGATGGCCGCATCTGGCGCGGCAGTCCGCTCTGGCTGGACAACGCGACGACCCACAACTGGACGCAGGTTGCGCCCAACCCGCCGAGCATCGGTGGGATTCAGGCCGTGCTCTACACGAACCACGCGATCGTCGGCGTGCTCAACCGCGACGGCTCGGGAATCCTCGAGTGGTACGGTGCCTTCGTGGCGCGCGTCGAAGCGACCGTCGGGCAGAGCATCACGATGTTCACTCACGATCCGCGCCTTCTGGGCGGCGCGGAGGACTTCGGCATCTTCCTGCCTCGCGAGAAGGCACTCGAAGTGCGCTCGTGGAAGGAAGAAGTCGAAGAGTGACCAACGCGCCGCGCAGGCGCGCCCGGTCAGACTAGATCGCGCAGGGGCATCGTCTTCTCGAAGTGCGTGCCGCGTCTCGGTTCATCCGCCCTGACCCGATCGGCCGCGGCGCCGATCGTGAGCGTTCCCCCGAAGAGCACGAGCATCAGCGCCGCGCCGATCGCGGAGAGGACGAGCATCGGTTGATGGGGAGCCCAGGAGCCGATCGGCATCGTTCCGAGCAGGAAGTACTCGAAGAGCAGGATCACCGCGAAGCCGATGATCCGCGCGAGCGTTGCCGTCAGCGGGCCCACGAGTAGGGCGAGCAGCCAGACGGCGGAGACCGGCACGTAGTCGCCCCACGCGCCGGGGCTCGCGAGCGACGCAAGACCGAGGAGCGCGAGCCACGACGCGCCGGCCCACAAGCGAGTTGCTCGCGCGCCACGCCATCCCGCGATGCCCGCAACGGCGAAGACCACCAGCGCGAAGAGGCGCGACGCGGCGGCGGCGATGTCCTTGCCAGCGCCGAGCTTCCGGGCGAAGCCGAACACGCCTTGGTTGTCGGTCACGACGAGATCGGCGAGTTCGGGCCAGGCCTCGTCGAAAGCGAAGGCGGAGCCGTCGCCGAGGCGTGGCAGGTGGTACTCGAAGAAGGCGACGAAAGGCTGCGAGCCGAACGCGCCGAGCGTGGCGATCGTCACGAGGGCGATGGCGCCAACCGTCCACGCCAACTCCTTCCATCGCCGTTGCGCCGCGAGGAAGGGCAGCAGTACCGCGGGGAAGATCTTCGCCAGGACCGCGATCGCGAGCAGCCCGCCACCCAGCGCGGAGCGGCGCCTGGCGAAGGCGATCATCGCGGCGATGGAGAGCGCCAGCGCGGGCAGGTGGAACTGGCCGAACTGGAAATTGTGGAGAGCGGGGAACGACGCCAAAGCGATCGGGATCGCGAAGAGAGCGGCGCGGCCCGCGGCGCCTCCGCACCAGAGCGCGAGCGCCACGGCGACGGCGGCGAAGAGCGTCGTCTGCAAGGCGTACCAGACGACGCGCAGCGTCGGCACGTCGTCGGTCACGGCGAGAGCGAGGTGGGGCAGCAGCAGGAAGTGCGGTGGGTACTGGTAGGGGTCCTCGAGAGCGACGCCTTCCAGCGCCGAGTTTGGCTTCGCATCGCGATCGAGTCCGGGGTAGTGGTGCGCGTGATAGATGTTCGATTCGCCGCGCGCGGCGAGTTCGGCGCCGTGGAGGTAGGCGCCGATGCACTCGTGCTTGTACCAGAAGGGGTGGTCGGTCGTGAGATAGAAACCGAGATCGCGATCGGTGATCGACGCCGCGAGCCGGCCCGTCTGCACGACGGAACCGAGCGCGAGAAAGACCCAGACGATCGCGACGGCGCGATGCGTGAAGAGAGTGCCGTCCTCCGCCGCGGGGAAACGCTCGCCGACCCAGCGCGCGGCGACCGTGACGGCAATTCCGACGGGGACGAGGGCGCACGCCGCCGCCCACGAGCCGGGTGTGAGAGCCTCGAGGGCAAGCGCAGCGACGGTGCCGGCGGCGGCCGCCGCCCACGGTGCGTGGCGACCGGGAAGAGTGATCACTCCGGCGACGGCCACGGCGACCGCCGCGAGGCTCAGGCCGAGCGCGACGAGAGGCGGATCGTCGGGACCGAGGTGACGCGTCAGGGCCGCGAGACCGTGCGTCCAAACGATCGCCGCGAGAGCCGCCGCGATGGCGGCTACGAGGCGCCGCGGGAGCGTCCATGTCAGGGAAGGAGAGCGGGAATACGACGTGAGCATGGTTCCTCCGGTGATTTCGCTTCACCGAGGACCACGGAATCGGCGCCCCGCTCCCGCCACCTTTCTTTCACTCCGGGGACAGTCGAGTGTCTCCAGGGTCAGGATTCTTTGAGGGCGGCGACGAGGTCCATGAGGGCCTTCTTGCCGTCGCCGAAGAGCATCAGCGTGTTGTCCATCGCGAAGAGTGGGTTGGGGATGCCCGCGAAGCCGGGGCTCAGGCTGCGCTTGACGACGACGACGGTGCGCGCCTTGTCGACGTCGATGATCGGCATGCCGGCGATGGGGCTCTTCGGATCGGTGCGGGCCACGGGGTTCACGACATCGTTCGCGCCGATGACGATGCAGATGTCGACCTGATCCATCGTCGGGTTGATCTCGTCCATTTCCTTGAGTTTGTCGTAAGGAATGTCGGCCTCGGCCAGCAGGACGTTCATGTGGCCGGGCATGCGGCCCGCGACGGGATGAATCGCGTACTCGACTTCCGCGCCCATCTTTTCGGCGAGATTCGCCATGTCGCGCACGATGTGCTGACCCTGCGAGACGGCCATGCCGTACCCGGGGACGATGACGATGCGGCGCGCGCCGTCGAAGAGCATCGCCACTTCCTCCGGACTCGTCGCTTTGACTTTGCCGCCGTAGACCTCGTCGGCGCTCGCGGTGTCGCCCGTCGGACCGAGTACGCCGAAGAGCACATTGGTCAGTGAGCGGTTCATCGCCTTGCACATGATCTTGGTGAGGATGATCCCGGACGCGCCCACGAGAGAGCCCGAGATGATGAGCACGTTGTTGCTGATCACGAAGCCAGTCGCGGCGGCGGCGATTCCGGAGTACGAATTCAAGAGCGCGATGACGACCGGCATGTCGGCGCCGCCGATCGGGATCGTCAGCAACACGCCGAGGACGAGCGCCAGCCCGGTGAGCAGCCAGAACGGCGCCTGCGATGTCGCGTCGAGGCACATCCAGGCGCCACCGCCGAGGCACGCCAACGCGATCATCGCGTTGAGCGCCTTCTGGCCGGGGAAGAGCACCGCCTTGGACGGCATCCACGAGAGTTCCTGCAGCTTGCCGAACGCGACGAACGAGCCGCTGAATGTCACGCCGCCGATGAGCGCGGCCGCGGCGATCGAGATCAACTCTTGAATGTCCGCGGCGCCGGTCGTGTAGCGCCCGAGCTTCGGTAAGAGCGTGGCGCCGCCGACGAGCACGGAGGCGATGCCGCCGAAGCCGTTGAAGAGCGCCACCATCTGCGGCATCCCCGTCATCTGCACTTTCACGGCGGCGACCCAGCCGATCAGGCCGCCGACGGCGATGCCGGAGCCCAGGAGCACGTAGTCGAGTTCCAGCTTGAGCATGGTCGCGATGATCGCGACGAGCATCCCGAGCGCGCCGAGCAAGTTGCCGCGCACGGCGGTTCGAGGATGGGCCAACCCCTTGAGTCCGACGATGAAGAGGACGGACGCCACCACGTAGGCGAGGTTGATGAACCCCTCGTGGATCATGAATTGGTGCATCGGTCAGTCCTTCTTCTTGAACATTTCGAGCATGCGATGCGTGACCGCGAATCCACCAACGACGTTGATCGTGGCGAAGACCACCGCCAGGAACGCGAGAATCTTGGTCACCAGATCGATGCCGAGATGCGCCGAGACGATCGCTCCGACGATCGTGATGCCCGAGATCGCGTTCGACCCGGACATGAGCGGCGTGTGGAGCGTGGGCGGGACCTTGGTGATGATCTCGAAGCCGACGAAGATCGCCAGGACGAAGATCGTCAGCAGCATGATGAGCAGTCCGATGGGGTCCATCAGGCATTTCCTCCGTCAGCAGCGGGGCTCGACGCGGCGGGAAGGGGCGGCAGTCCCAGCAGCTCTCGGACGCGCGGATGGGAGATCTCTCCGTCGCGCACGACGAGGCTCTCGCGGAGCACTTCGTCCTCGAGATCGATCTCGAGCACGCCCTTCTTGATCAGGCCGCCCAGGAAATTGGCGACGTTGCGCGCGTACATCTGGCTCGCGTGATAGGGCACAGTACCCGGGACGTTGACCGGACCCCAGACGGTCACCCCCGAGAAGACGACAGACTCGCCCGGCACCGTCAGCGCGCAGTTGCCGCCGCGCTCCGCGGCGAGATCGAGCACGAGCGATCCCGGCGCCATGCGAGCGACCATCTCCTCGTCCAGCAGCACGGGGGCCTTCTTCCCTGGAACCGCCGCCGTCGTGATGACCACGTCCGACGCGGCCACCGCGTCGGCGAGGGCTTGGCGCTGGCGCGCGAGCGCATCGGCGGAGAGTTCCTTCGCGTAGCCGCCCTTCGTCTCGGCATCGGCCGTCCCGAGGTCGATGTCGACGAACTTCGCGCCGAGGCTCTCGATCTGCTCCTTGACCGCTGCCCTGATGTCGTACGCGAACACGACGGCGCCCAGCCGCCGGGCCGACGCGATGGCCTGCAATCCCGCCACGCCCGCGCCGACGACGAGCACCTTCGCCGGTTTGATCGTCCCCGCGGCGGTGTTCAGCATCGGGAACATGCGAGGCAGCGCGCCCGCGGCCATCAACACGGCTTTGTATCCCGCCACGCTGGCTTGTGACGAGAGCACGTCCATGGCCTGGGCGCGCGTGATGCGCGGAACCAACTCGAGCGCGAAGAGCGTCGCGCCGCTCGACGCCAGCGTCTTGGATGCCTCGGGTGATCCCAAGGGGTCGGCCTGCGCCACGACGATCTGGCCCTTGCGCAGGCGCGACAGGTCCGCTTCATGTCGATCGGGGTTCGCCCCGGCCGCCCTGATCTGCAAAATCAGGTCCGCTCGCGAAAAAAGATCGTCCCGCGTCGCGAGGGTCGCGCCCTTCTCGGCGTACTCGGCGTCGGGAAATCCCGCGTCGCTGCCGGCACCGCTCTCGATGACGACCTCGAGCCCCAGCTTCGCGAGGCGGGCGACGTCCGCGGGCACCATGGCGACCCGGCGTTCACCCGGGAAGGTCTCCTTCGGTACTCCAGCGATCATGCGTAACTTCCTCCGCCGTGTGGAGCTAGCACCCCCCGACGGCGCTGGAGTCTACCAAAGACAGCAGGCCGCGTTCGCGCGCTTCGCGTCGTCCGCGAGTCGTGCCCAGGACACGGTCCTTTCGAATCATGCTTACTTTGCACCCGTGTTAGCTAAGGTCTACACTCACTCCCGCTCTCGATGGGTTGGCCAAACCGCGCGAGCAAAAACTCGACTTACCCCCTTGGCGTTCGCAAGAAGCCACCCTTCCCGCGAACGATAAGGGGTTCAGTGCGCTTGACATCCCCTGTGCGGGCGCTACGATCCCCGCGCCATGCCGCAAGAAAACTCGCGTTTCCACTTTCCTCGGTGGAGCAACCTCCTCCGTCCGGGCATAGCCCTGACCCTGGCGGGTGCCCCGCTCTATCTCGTGACCCTGCTCTACCTCGTCGGCTCGCCGCGGACGACGGACGTCGGTTACGCGCCGCGACAGCCGGTGGAGTACAGCCACGCTCTTCATGTGGGGCAACTCGGCATCGACTGCCGCTATTGCCACACCACCGTCGAGCACGAGGCGTTCGCCGCGATTCCGCCGACCCAGACCTGCATGAACTGCCATGCGAAGGTCCGCGCGAACAGTGACAAGTTGGTTCTCGTCCGAGAGAGCTACGCGACCGGCATGCCGATCCCCTGGGTGAAGATCCACGACCTGCCCGACTACGCCCATTTCAACCACGCTTCCCATGTGAGAGCCGGCGTGAGCTGCGTGTCGTGTCATGGCCGCGTCGATCAGATGGAAGTCGTCTACCAGGTCGAGCCGCTCAATATGGGCTGGTGCCTCGACTGTCATCGCAACCCGGAGCCGCACCTCAGGCCGGTGGAGTTCGTCACGCAACTCGACTGGAAGGCCGAAGGCGATCCGGTCGAACTGGGCGCCCGCCTGCGAGCGGAGCGGAACATCAATCCGAAGGTGGACTGCTCGACGTGCCACCGATGAGGCCGAAGCCCGTGAAAGAGCACGGATATTGGAGGAGCCTCGACCAAGTGGCTCAGTCGGACGACTACCGCCGTTTTCTGCACGGCGAGTTTCCCGCGGCGGTCGAATTGGACGAGGGCGAAGAGGGCGGTGCGTCGCGACGCTCCTTCCTCAAGCTGATGGGCGCTTCGCTCGCGATGGCGGGCATGACGGCGTGCCGCTGGCCCGAGGAGAAGATCGTCCCTTACGCCAACCGCCCCGCCGGATTCGATCCAGGGCGTACCGCGAGCTTCGCCACCGCAATGGAAGTGGCCGGCGTCGCCGTGGGCATGCTCGCGACGAGTTTCGACGGACGTCCGATCAAGCTCGAGGGCAATCCTCAGCATCCGGGAAGCCAAGGCGCGCTCTCGGCGACCATGCAGGCGGCGATCCTCGGCCTCTACGACCCGCTGCGGAGCCGCGGCCCGGCACGGCGCGCCAACGAAGGCCTCGTCAACGCGAGCTGGCCGGAGTTCTCGGCCTTCGCCGGGCCTCACTTCGCCGCTCTGGAAGCCGCGGGCGGGGCAGGTCTCGCCGTCCTCGGCGAAGCGACGTCGTCACCCACGTGGCGACGCGTCCGCGAGACGTTCCTCACGCGCTTTCCCGAGGCTCGCTTCTACGAGTACGAGGCAGCCTCTCGCGACAACGAGCGCGAAGGCATGCGCCTCGCCTTCGGCCGTCCGCTGCGC
>CAZPJJ010000036.1:0-7689 GCA_964586535.1 uncultured Acidobacteriota bacterium
GGCAGCGCAAGCTCGACGAAGCGGAGGACCCGGAAGCCGCGCTCGACGAGCAGCTCGAAGTGGAAGACCAACCGAATCCGGTCGAGATCGGCTCGGTCGAGATCACGCAGACCTACTCTCTCGCGCGCGAGGGCCTCTCGTCGGTGTACGACTTCGTGCGCGACGAGTCCGGCGCTCCCGTCGTCGATCCCGCTACGGGCCGCTTCGAGAGCGAGATCGTGGGCCTCCGCTCCTACTCCCCCGTGCGAGTGACGGCGCGCCTCAATCCCACGAGCGAGCACACACTCGATGTCTCGTATCTCTACGACGTCGCGAACGACACGCTCAACGAGACCCGCGTGTCGGCGCTCATGCGCCTCGGCGAGGTCTCGTACTTGCAGGGATCCTGGTACCGGCGCCGGCCCTCCGACCCTGCCGCCATCAACCTCGACAGCTACGTGCGCACGCGCTGGGGGCTGAGCAGCGCGAACCGGCGCGTCTCGTTGGAACTGGAATTCGACTACGACCTCGAGGCCGATCGCCTCGAGCACCAGGCCTACCTGCTGCGCTACGCCTCGCAGTGCTGCACGCTGAAACTGGGCTTCGACCGGCGCGATTTCACAGGGAACGCCCGCGAGGAGGTCTTCCTCGTCATCACGCTCAGCGGCGTGGGCGACATCCTCGATCTCTCGCAGTCTCTTTCGCAGTAAATCACTTCCGTCCGTTTCCCGAAGACCCCGGGCCGTCGATCCCTTCGCTGCGGGCGAGGGGTTTTGCTGTATCTTTCCCCGGCCATGGACGGACATTCCTCGTCACTCGCCGTGCGCCCGCTCATCATCGGCGCGCAGGGGCTCGTCGGCCGCGCGCTGGCGGCTCGCTTCGAGGATCTCTATCCGCATACGGTCTCTGCGACGCGCACCGAGATCGACATCACCGACCGCTGGCGCCTCGAAGAGGAAATCGAGCGCCTGCAGCCCACGGTCGTCGTCAACACCGCGGCGATCTCGGATGTCGACCTCTGCGAGCGCGATCCGCTGCTCGCGCATCGCGTCAACGCCGAGGGCGCTCATCACCTGGCCCGCGTCTGCCGGTTGACCGGCGCGCGGCTGATCCACTTTTCGACCGACTACGTCTTCGGCGGCGATGAGAACGCGCCGGGCGAGTACGACGAAGCCGATCCGGTCGCGCCCGTCAACGAGTACGGCCGGTCCAAGGCCGAGGGGGAGCGCGCCGTTCTCGAAGAACTCGCCGATTGCGCCGTCGTCCGCGTCTCGTTCGTCTTTGGACCGGGGCGCGAGACCTTCCTCGACCGGATCGCGAAGGCCGCTCGCACGGGAACGGGGCCGATTCCCGCCGTCGATGGCTGGCGCAACAAGCCGACGGGCGTCGACGCGATCGTCGATGCGCTGACGGCGCTTGTCTCCTCGGACGCGACGGGGCTCTGGCACGTGGCCGGCGGCCCCGCGGTGACGCGCGCTGAGTTCGCGCAACAGGTGGTCGCTCTCGTCGGGGGCGATCCATCGCGCGTCGTCGGCATCGACGACGCGTCGCTCGATCTCGCGGCGCGGCGGCCCAGGGCGACACCGCTCGCCACGCATCGCTTCGAGGCGCGCTTCGGCTTCGCGCCGCGTCCTTGGCTCGAGAGCGCGCGGACGCTCCTGGCGGCGCGCGGATGAGCACGCCCGCGAGCCCCGAAAAGCGCGGGCTGCGCGTCCTCTTGACGGGGGCGAGCGGCTTCCTCGGCGGGCATGTCGCGCTCTCGCTGCGCGACGCGGGCCACGAGGTGGCCCTGCTCGCACGGCGGCCAGAGTCCGTCGCGGATCTCGGCCCGGGGTTCGAGGTCGTGCAGGGCGATCTCCTCGACCAAGCTTCGCTCGATCGCGCGCTCGCAGGTCGCGAGGCCCTCGTGCACTGCGCGGGGCTCGTCAAACGCTGGGTGCGCGACGAGAGCCTCTTCGACCAAGTCAACCTTCACGGCACCGCCCACCTGATCGACCGCGCGGCCGCGCGGGGGCTCCAGAAGATCGTCTACTGTTCGTCGTTCTTCGCGCTCGGCCCGACGGACCGAAAGCGCCACGCCGACGAGAGCGCGCTCCACGACGGCCGCCCGCGCAACGCCTATGAGCGCACGAAGCTCCAGGCCGAGATGGTCGTCCGCGAGCGTCAAGAGAACGGCACCCCGCTTGTGATCGTCTACCCCGGCGTCGTCTACGGCCCCGGGAGACTCACCGACGGCAACATCCTCGCGAGCGTCGCGCGCGATCTCATCACAGGGAAGCTGCCGGGGATGATCGGGCCGGGCGACCGCCTGCAGTGCCTCGCCTATGTCGAGGACGTCGCGCGCGGTTTCGTGCTCGCGCTCGAGAGCGCGGCGCCCGGTAGCCGCTACGTGCTCGGCGGCGAGAACGTCACGGTGCGTGATTGTCTCTGGCTCATTGCGGATGCCGCGGGTGTCCCGCGCCCGCGCCGCGTCATTCCCTACGGCCTGGCGAAGCTCGTGGGCCAGCTCTACGTGCTGCGCGCCCAGCTTTTCGGCACGGATCCGAAGCTCACCGTCGAAGAGGTGGAGATCTACAAGCACAGTTGGGCCTACGATTCGTCCAAGGCGATTCGCGAGCTCGGGTACACCGTCACCGATGCCAAGACGGGGCTGACGAGAATGGTCTCGTGGCTCGCCGACGAAGGGCACGTTCCGCCGCTTCGCCCGCGGCGCGAGGTCTGAGCGGCCGCGATCCATGCTGAGCGGTGAAGTCGGACGAAAGCTCGTCCACGTCGGGATCGGAGCGATCGCGCTCTCGCTCGCCGTGCTCACGTGGCAGCAGGCCGCGCTCTGCGCGCTCGTCGCGCTCGTGCACAACGTCTTCCTGCTGCCGCGCTACGGCGGCCGCGCGATCTTCCGCGGCGATGCGCGCGCCCGTGGCGTCGACTTCGGCATCGCGGTCTATCCGGCGAGCGTGCTCGCGCTGATCCTGCTCTTCCGGAATCACCTCGAGATCGCGGCGGTCGGCTGGATCTTCATGGCGGTCGGCGACGGCATGGCGGGCGTTGTCGGCGGGCTCCTGGGCAAGTCCACGGGGAAGCTCCCGTGGAATCCCGGCAAGTCGTGGGCAGGGCTTCTCGCCTTCGTCGCGGCGGGCGTCCCCGCGGCGACGTTCGTCCACGCGGTCGTCTTGGGTGAGCCGCAGACGGTCCGCGTCGTCGTCGCGTTGCTCGTCGTCGGCGCGATCGTCGCGATCCTCGAAAGTCTCCCGATCGGCATCGACGACAATCTGCTCGTTCCGCTTTCGGGAGGAGCTCTCGCGTGGTGCGCGCTCTTCGTCGTGGATCCCGCGACGCTCGCGGCGGCGGGGCCCGAGATGCTCGCGAGGCTGCCGTGGGCGCTGGCGGTCAACCTCGCTCTCGGCGCGGCGGCCTACGCCGCGCGGTCGGTGGATGTCTCGGGGTTGGTGCACGGCGTGCTTCTCGGCACGGCGCTCTGGGTCTGCGGCGGGTTCGTCGCGTTTTCGATGCTCCTGCTCTTCTTCGTGCTGGGTACGGGCGCGACCAAGCTCGGTTACCGGATCAAGCTCGCCGAGGGGACGGCGCAGGAGAAAGGCGGACGGCGTGGCGCCCGCAATGCCTGGGCCAACACCGGAGCGGGGGTGCTCTTCGCCCTTCTCGCCGCCGGTAGCGGCGACCCCGTCTACCTGCTCGCCGTGACGGCGGCGTTCGCGACCGCGGCGTCCGACACGCTGGGATCCGAAATCGGCCAGGCCTTCGGTCGGCGCACGTTCTTGATCACGACCTTTCGTCCGGTGCCGCGCGGAACCGACGGCGCGGTGAGCCTCGAGGGGACGCTCGCCGGGATTGCCGGCTCGGCCCTGCTCGGCGCCGCCGCGTTCGCCCTCGGCGCGATCGATGCGTCGGGAATCGCGATCGTGGTCGTCGCGGCGTTTTTCGGGACCACTCTCGAGAGCTATCTCGGCGCGTGGCTCGAGCGGGCGAAGAAGATCGACAACGAGGCGCAGAACTTCATCAACACCCTGGCGGGAGGGCTGGCGGCGATCGCGATTTTCGGCTGGCTCGCGGGCCGCTGACGCTGCATTCTTGGCCGCCTTGCCACCGTCGTCGGGAGGATTCGTGGGCATCGAGAAAGTCACGGCGCCCGCGAGCACCGGAGGGGAATCCGGGTTCGCGGCCACGATCGGGCGCTATGTCGCGTTCACGCGCCCGTTCACGCTCTTGCCGCCCACGCTCGGCGTGATCTCGGGCGCGATCTGCGCCTGGGGCTCGTACTGGAATCCCGATCCCACGCGCACCTTCGGCTGGGGCGTCTTCCTGACGATCGTGCTCGGTTCCGCCTGCGCGGCCTTGCTCAACGCGGCGAGCAACGTGATCAATCAGATCTACGATCTCGAGATCGACCGCATCAACAAGCCCGATCGCATGCTCCCTTCGGGCCGCATCTCGATGAAATCCGCGTGGGCGTACACCTGGGTGCTCTACGCCATCGCCGTTCTGCCCGTGTGGTTCGTCGTCATCTACCCGGCGCACACCTTCCACGAGCGGCTGCTCTTCCCGGACGCAGCGCTGCCCGTCTCCGGGGTATGGGGCTGGATCGCGACGCTCGTCACGTGGCATGCCGTCTTCGTGATCTACGCGCTCGGCATGTTCTTCACCTTCGTCTACTCGGCGCCGGGGCTCGGCCGCACCAAGCGCCACGCGATCTGGGCGAACGTGACGATCGCCATTCCGCGCGGGATGCTGCTCAAGGTCGCCGGTTGGGGGATGGTGGGCCCCGTCCTCGCGGCCGAGCCCTGGTACATCGGGCTGATCTTCGCGCTCTTTCTCGTCGGCGCGGCCTCCACCAAGGACTTCTCCGACATGGAAGGCGACCGCGCTCAGGGCTGCTACACACTGCCCGTGCGCTTCGGCGTGCGCCGCGCGGCCTTCATGATCGCGCCTTCGTTCGTGGTGCCCTGGCTGCTCATCCCGATCGGGGCGTTCATCCCCGATCCCTTCGATCCCACGGGCAACCACCCCATCCTCACGGGCAATCCGCTGGGCCTGCTGGCGCTCGGACTCGGGCTGACGATCTGGGGCGCGTACACGGTGTGGCTGATCCTCCGCGATCCCGAGGCGATGGCTACGATGGAGAATCATCCCTCGTGGACGCACATGTACCTGATGATGATGGCCGCGCAGATCGGCTTCGCCGTCGCGTACCTGGTCTAGCGCGGACCATGACGAAACCGGCGATCGAGATTCGCGACGACGCCCCGCTGGAAGTCGACGAGGCGATCGATCTCTACCGGCGCTCGACGCTCGGTGCGCGCCGGCCTGTCGGCCGCAAGGACATCTTCGCCGGCATGCTCGCCCACGCGACGCTCACGCTCACCGCCTGGGACGGCAACCGCCTCGTCGGGATCGCGCGTACGCTGACGGACTTCACGTACGTCGCCTATCTTGCCGATCTGGCGGTCGATGCCGCCTACCAGCGCCAGGGCATCGGCAAGCGCCTGATCGAGGAGACGCGCGCGCGCCTTGGTTCCGAATGCATGATCGTGCTCCTCGCGGCGCCGCTCGCGAACGAGTACTACGCCAAGCTCGGATTCGAGCACAATCCTCGCGCGTGGGTGCTGCGGAGCGAACACGACTTGGGGTAGACGCCTCAGGGCGGCCGTGCTTTGATGCGCGGCGGGAGCGGCGCCTTCGGATCCGGCCGGGGGCGCGTGCTTCCTGGGAGGTGTGACCGCAGGCATGTCGTCGATGGGATTGGAAGCGACGCTCATCGTTGTCCTGATCCTCGCCAACGGTCTTTTGTCGATGTCCGAGATCGCGATCGTCTCCGCGCGCAAGGCGCGGCTGCAACGGCGCGTGGAGCAAGGCGATCTCAAGGCGCGCGTCGCGCTGCAACTCGCCACCGAGCCCGATCAGCTGCTCTCGACGGTACAGGTCGGCATCACGCTCGTCGGCATCCTCGCGGGCGCCTACGGCGGTGCGACGGTCGCCGAAACCCTCGCGCTCTGGTTGAAGCAGTTCCCGTGGGCCGCGGAATCGAGCGAGACGATCGCGGTCGCGCTCGTGGTGGTGGTCATCACCTATCTCTCGGTTGTCGTCGGCGAACTCGTACCCAAGCGCCTCGCACTCAATCGTCCCGAGGCGATCGCGATCGCCGTCGCGCGTCCGATGCGCCTGCTTTCCAGGATCGCGTATCCGATCGTGCGCGTGCTCTCGCTCTCGACGAGCTTGCTGCTGAGGCTGCTGCGCATCGACCGCACGGCTGAACCCGCCGTGACCGAGGACGAGATCCGCGTGCTCATTCGCCAGGGCACGAAAGTCGGAGTCTTCGAGGAGGCCGAGCAGGAGATGGTCGAGCGCGTGCTGCGCCTCGGCGACCGCCGCGTCAGCGCGCTCATGACGGCGCGTACTGAAGTGGTTTGGCTCGACCTCGACGACCCGCTCGAGAGGAACACAGCCAAGATGGCGGCGAGCGGGCACTCGCATTTCCCGGTCTGCCGCGGTTCCAGCGACCATATCGTCGGCGTCGTGTCGGTGAAGGATCTCTGGGTCCGGGGCGTCGAAGGTCGGCTCGTCGATCTCGAGGCGTCGCTCGGTAAGCCGCTCTTCGTGCCGGAGAGCCTGCCCGCGCTCAAGCTGCTCGGGATGCTGCAGCAGGCGGGAACAGCGGTCGCGCTCGTCATCGACGAGTACGGAGGCTTCCTCGGCATGGTCACGCACAACGACGTTCTCGCGGCCATCGTCGGCGAGGTCTCGATGATCGAACTCGGCGAGGAGCCATGGGTCGTCGAGCGCGACGACGGGTCGTGGCTCATCGACGGCATGCTGCCCATCGACGAGCTGCGCGACGTGGTCGATATTCCCCCGTTACCCGACGAGGACGAAGGCCGCTACAAGACTCTCGCAGGTTTCGTCATGGCGACGATCGGGCGCATTCCCCGAGCCGGGGACCGTTTCGACATACGCGGGCTTCGCTTCGAGGTGGTCGACATGGACGAACGCCGCGTCGACAAGGTACTCGTCCAGCGCCTGCCCGCGGGCACTTCCAGCGACGAGGTTGCCTGAGCGGGAGGGCGCGAGAGGCGGGCGCTCGCGGGCGGCTTGGATCTGTGGCCCGGTCGCGCGCCGAGCCCCACATTGCTCTTCGGGATCATCCAGCCCGAGGAGCCGGTCGACGATGGGTGTCGTGCTCGAATTTCCGACGTGGAGAGTGCTGACGCGCGACGAGGGTGCCGCCCCCGGCGACCCGATCGCGATCGTCGAGCCCTCGGGCTCGAGGCTGCCCGTGACGCGCATCCTTCGCCGGCGGCTCGTGGCATCGCCCGATCCGCTCGAGCCGATCTGGCAGGAGACCACCGTCGAGGCCGCGGACGGCCACACGTACGTCGTCCGTTTCGTTCGTCACGAGGACCGCTGGGACGTGCGCCGGGTCTGATCCGAGTTGTTCATGAAGCCCTGGCCGGACGTGCCGGATCTGTCCGCCGGCTGCTCGCCTGCGCTCGCTCTGGGCTGTCCTCATCCTGCCGACATCGAAAGCCCAGGTGCGCAGTCTCGCTGCCAGCACTTGCGACACCTCGTTCGCACCGGCCTCCGGGCGACCCAAGAAGCGGCCATCCGCTGGATTTCCAGCTCAGGTTTCGTGAAGGCTCGTCGCCAAGAATGGTCGCCGCCTGCGGCGGCGATCCGGTCGCCATGAATGGCGACCCTACG
>CAZPJJ010000036.1:7789-16513 GCA_964586535.1 uncultured Acidobacteriota bacterium
GTAGGGGCGCCATTCATGGCGCCCGGATCGCCGCCGCAGGCGGCGACCTCGCCTTCGTTCCGAGATACGCGAAGAACGCGACGCCGAAGAATGGTCGCCGCCTGCGGCGGCGATCCGGTCGCCATGAATGGCGACCCTACGAAGAGCGTCCGCGGCGCATCGAATGGCGCGCGGGAACGACGGGCGTGCGATGCACCGCCCCGGCGAACGACGGGCGTGCGGCACACCGGACCGGTGAACCGACGGGCGTGCGATGCACCGCCCCGGCGAACGACGGGCGTGCGACACACCGCACCGGTGGATTGGTAGGGGCGCCATTCATGGCGCCCGGATCGCCGCCGCAGGCGGCGACCTCGCCTTTGTCCCGCGATGCGCGAAAGGCAGCCCACCTCACCTGGACTGTTCGGGAAGTCCTGGCGAAAAGCCGGATCCGCTCCACGGGCTCGCGATTCGCGTTCTCCGCGCCGCGGTCGACCGTCAGCGCGTCGTGAGGTTGCTGCTGCGCTGCGCGAGGCGAGTCGCCTTGCGCTGCGCCAGAAGCCCCTCGGCCTCGTCGAGGGCGTCGATTGCGCGCAGCACCACGGGATTGCGCTCGAGGAGCACGCGATCGCGTTCCTGAAGCCCGCCTTTGGTGAGCGCGATCTCGGCGTGCAGGAAATTCACGAGCTCGCGGCGATGGGGGACCAGCGTGGCAGTGTCCACGCCTTCGATCTCGGCGGTCACGAACGAAGTGAATCGGTCGATGAGGGCCTTTTCGTCGCGCAGCAGCCGGTCGCGTTCGTCGACGGCGAGCGGATCGATGAAGCGGGCGAAAGCCGAGACGCGATAGAGGCGCACGAGCGGCTCGGGAATCTCGGGATTGGCGATGGGAATGTCCGGCGTGATGCCGCCGCCGCCGTAGACCTTGCGGCCCGTCTCTGTGAGGAAGACCGGCGCGCCGGGGGCGGGACCTCTCGTGGTGCCGCTGCGCGCGGCCGCCTCGAAGTAGTACTCCTCTTCGCTCTCGTAAGGACGCTGGATGCTGCGGCCCGTAGGGCTGTAGTACTTCTGGGTCGTCAGAGCGAGTCCGCTGCTCTCCGAGAGCGGATACACCGACTGGACGAGTCCCTTGCCGAAGCTCGTCGAGCCCACGATGAGCGCCCGGTCGTGATCCTGGACCGCGCCCGCGACGATCTCCGACGCCGACGCAGAGCCGGCGTCGATCAGCACCACCATCGGCCACGTCACCCGCGGAGCCTCGCGAACGGCCGTGTAGTCCTGCCGGGAGCCGGCCTGGCGGCCCTCGGTGTAGACGACCAGTTCGCCGGGCTCGAGGAACCGGCTGGCGACGCCGACCGCCTGGTCGAGCAGGCCGCCGGGATTGTTCTGGAGGTCGAGGACGAGCGCGCGCGCGCCCTGCTGGCCGAGCCTTTCGAGCGCGCGATCGAGTTCGGCGATCGTCGTCTCGGTGAAGTTCGAGATCTGCACGTACGCGACGCCCGGGCGGATCATGTAGGCCTGGTTCACGGCCGGCGTGCGAACGGCATCGCGTTCGATCTCGAGGATGAGCGGCTCGGAGAAACCGGGGCGGTCGATCGTGATCTCGACCTTGCTGCCCCGCGGGCCGCGCAGATGTTTGACGGACTCCTGGATGGTCAGACCGAGCGTATCGATGTCCACGTTCGCGCGGGGGTCGCGAATGTGCGTGATGACGTCGCCGGAGCGCACGCCCAGCCTGGCTGCCGGGGTGTCCGCGATGGGCGCCACGACGCGCAACGGCTCGTGGCGGCCGCGCTTGCTGATGACGATGCCGAGGCCGAAGAAGTGCCCGCGCTGCTCTTCACGCATTTCGCGGTAGACCTCGTCGTCGAGGAAGTTCGTGTGCGGGTCGAGCGTCCCCAGCATGCCGTGGATGCTCGAGTAGATCACGTCCTTCGAGTCGGCCGCTGGAACGTGCCGCTCCTCGATCAGCGTGAGGATCTCGGCGTAGGTCGCCTTCCGCGAGTGCGGGGCTGCCGCCGAGCGCGCGCCGAGAAAGAGCGCGGGGATGGCCGTCGCCAGGAGCAGGAGTGGGAGCGTGGGGAACTTCTTCTTTTCTGGCGTCATGACGGGAGTATAGGGGGGGGGCGCGAAACCGGGCAATTCACGAGGCGGGACAGCCCGCGGGGCGCGGGGTAGACTCGCCCCCATGTTCGATATCGGCGGCCCGGAATTCCTGCTGCTGATCGTGATCGCGCTGCTCGTCTTCGGCCCCCGCCGCCTGCCCCAGATCGGCCGGCAACTCGGCGGATTCGCCGCCGGGATGCGCGCCGCGATGCGCGACTTCCGCGGCAATCTCGAGCGCGAGGTCGCCCTCGAGGACGTGCGCCGTGCCGCCGACGAGGTCAAAGGCATCGGCCGCGAGGCGGGATCCCTCACGCGCGAACTCGCGGGCATCGGCGCCCCGCCACCGGCCGACCCGACCCGCCGCCTGCGCGAGGCCCAGCGCGACTCCGTTCCGGCCGCCCCTGCGCCCGCCACGGGCGACGAGAGACCGCCCACATGACCACCGAGGTCAAGGACGAGATCGAGCAGGGCGACCGGCCCGCCGATCAGGACGGCGAGCCGGGGCGCATGAGCTTCCTCGAGCACCTCGACGAACTCCGTCGCCGTCTGGTGCGCGTCGCCGTCTTCGTGCTCGTCGCCCTCGTGGGCTGCTACTTCGTCTCGGAGCAGATCCTGCAGTTCTTGCTCGACCCGCTCCAGGACGCGATGGGAACGCTCTCGGTGATAAGGCCCGCCGAGGCGTTCATGAACAAGATCAAGGCCGCTTTCGTCGGCGCGCTCTTCCTCTCGCTGCCCTACATCTTCTTCGAGGCGTGGTCGTTCATCGCGCCGGGTCTCTATCCGAAAGAACGGCGCTGGATCGTCCCGGTCATCGTCTCCGGATCGTTGCTCTTCCTCGGCGGAGCGGCTTTCTGCTACTCCGTGGCGCTTCCGGCGGCGGTGAAGTTCCTCGCCTCCGAGGGCGAGGGCTTCGAGCAGCACATCACGGTCGACTACGCGTTCTCGTTCTCGACCAAGCTGCTCCTCGGACTCGGGGCAGTCTTCGAGATGCCGCTCATCGTCTTCGCGCTCGCCAAGCTCGGCATGCTCACGGCGCGATTCTTGTGGAAGAAGGTCGATGTCGCGGTTTTCCTCTGCTTTCTCGTGGCCGCGATCCTGACGCCCACGCCCGACGTGATCACGATGAGTCTCTTCGCGTTGCCGATGGTCGGGCTCTACTTCGTCAGTATCGGCGTTGCGTGGATCGCGGCGCCTCGGGACGACGCCAAACGTTGATGTCCGCGCCGGCAGGGTTCGTGACGGTCGAGCGCGGCGAGGTTCGCGCGCTCTTGCTCGACGATCTGGCGGTGCCAATCGAAGCGGCGGGTCTGCTCGAACCGTGGCGCGTCGTGGTTCCGCGCCCGCCCGGTCCGGGCACGGGACGGGGGCCGCGCGCAGTCGTGCGACTTCGCGAGGGCGAACGGGTTCTCGTCAAGGCGTACCTGCGCGGAGGCCTGCTCGCCCGCGTCAATCGCGAGCGCTACTTCGCAACGAGGCGCTTCGTCGAAGAACTCCGCGTCGGACGCCTGGCCCGCGCGCGGGGCGTGCCCGTCGGCGAAGCGGTCGGCGTGGTCCTGCGCGCGGCACATCCTGGCGTTCGCGCGTGGGGCATCGTGCGCCATCTCGAAGACGGCCACGACCTCGCGCGCCTCCTCGCCGCGCAGCCGCCTAGGGAGCGCGTCCTCGCGCTCTGGGCCGCCGCACGGGCGTCGATCTCGCTCGCGTACGACGCGGGCCTCGAGCACGCCGATCTCAATCTGGGCAACATCGTCGTCCGCGAGGAAGAGCGCGCGCCGCGCGCCTATTTCGTTGATCTCGACCGCGCGCGGTGGCATGAGGGCGGCGTACCGGAAGCGGCACGCGCCCGGGTCGATGCGAGGCTCGTTCGCTCGTGGCGGAAGATCCTCGAAAGCGATCCACCCGCCGTCGGAGCCTAGCTGCCTCCCTCGTCGATCGAGATCGCGATCCCGGACGCGCGCAGGTTCTCGCAGAGCCATGCGAAGAACGGCTCATCGCGCGTGAGGATCTCCGCGGGGACGACGCCGGCCTCGAGCGAGAGCCGCCCATCGAGCAGCGCGCGCAGCGTCAGGACCGCGGGTAGGCCGGTCGTTCGCGCCATCGACGAGTCGCCGGTCGCAGGCTCGCGCCGATCGAAGACGGTCGCGCGGGCTCTTGCGGACGCGCCGTCCCGCCGGCCGTCGACTTCGACGACCATGATCGTGAGTTCGTCTTCGTCGGGTTCGAGCTGCCATGCGGCGCGCAAGAGACGCTCGGTGACGGCGAGCGGAGCGACGCATACTCCGCCGGCGTCGATCGGCTCGGGTGAGAAGAAGCCCGTGTCGCGCAGCATCCGCATGCGCTCCGCGTGGCCCGGCCAGCGGAGCGTCTTCTCGCAGAGATCGGGTACGTCGAGTGTGTCGAGGAGCGTGCGCAGGCCGTCCGTCAGGAACGCCTCGAGAGTGCCCACGCCGGGCACGTCGACCGCTTCGACTTCGGAGAGCGCGGGCACGGTCACGAGCGCCCCGGCACGGCGCAGGCGGGCCGGGCGCACGTACTCCTCGATCACGTCCGAGGGCGAGAACGGGGCCTTGTACTCGTAAGGCCAAAGACGCACGCGAGGCAGGCCGCCGACCATGATCTGGGCCGAGAGGGCGGGCGCGAGCCGGCCAGCGAGGTGCAGCGCCAACATGCCGCCGAAGCCGGGCATGACGCCGCAATCGACCACGACCGCGACGCCGCGCTCCCGGGCGCGAGCGTCGAGAAGGCGCGGATCTTCCGGCGTGAACGAGATGTCGACGACCGGCTTGCCCAGATCGACGAGAGTCCGGAGCGCGGCGAGGCCGATCGACCCCGGGACGGCGAGCGCGACGGCGTCGGCGCCGCTCGCGGCGGCCGCGATCCCCGCGGGATCGCCGAGGTCGGCCTGGTGGGTCGTCAGACGCGCACCTGAGGCGGCGCGGGCGAGCGCGGTGGCGTCGCGGTCGGCGAGCGTAACGTCGATGTCGTCGTAGCCCGAGAGTCGGCGGGCGATCGTCCCGCCGACGAGACCGCCCCCGAGGACGGCCACCCGATGCCGCGTGCTGCTCATGATCGTCTCCGTGGCAGATGATAACCACGAGAGCGCGGAGGCGTCAGCGCTGCAAGGCGCCCCGCCGCGAGCCTTTGTCCTGATACATCGCCTTGTCGGCGCGTCTGACGAGCTCCTCGAGCATCGAGCCATCCTCGGGGAAGCAGGCGAAGCCCGCCGAAGCGCCGACGCGGACGCGCGCGCCCGAAGGCAGCAGCGTTTCGTGCGACGCGACCATCTCCTGGACGCGGGCGACGATCGACCGTGCCTGCTCGCACGTGCTCCCGGGCAGGAGCGCAATGAACTCGTCGCCGGCGTAGCGGAAGACGATGTCTCCGGCGCGGAATCCGCGCCGCAGGACGTCGGCGATCTCGGCCAGCACGCGGTCGCCCGCCTGATGCCCGTGCTCGTCGTTGACGGGCTTGAACTCGTCGAGATCGAGCACGACGAGCGAGAGCGCCGCTCCGGTGCGCGTCGCGCGCGCGATCTCGCGCTCGACGGCCGCGTAGAGCGCGCGGCTGTTGGGAAGGCCCGTGAGCACGTCCGTGACGGAGCTCTCGCGCGTGTGTTCGTAGAGCAGGGCGTTGCGCAGCGCTCCCGCGATCTCGGGCAGCACGGACTCGATCGCACGGCACTGCGAGTGCGAGAGCGCGCCACGAGTCGCCGCATAGAACGCGAGGACGCCGAGCATGCCCCGCTGATCGGCGACGGGGAAGGCGCAGAGCGACCCCGTCGGTTCGCTGACGACATCTATCGTCGGCCCGAGGTCGATGCAGGGATCGGCGTCGATGACGATCTCGCCGTTGGCGAGGCACCAGCCGGTCATGCCTTCCCCCGACTCGAAGGTGCGGCTCCGCAGCCGCTCCTCGAGTGCGCCGACGAGGGCGCGAGGGACGAGCCGCTGCGATCTCTCCTCGACGAGGTAGAAGACGCAGGTGTGGGCCGAGGCGAGAGATGAGAGCGCCTCCGCGACGATGCCGACCAACTCGTGGACTTCGAGCGTCGTCCCGAGCTTGCGCGAGAGGTCGAAGACCTGCGTCGCCTCGCGCCGCATGTCGCCGACCTCGCGGACCGCCTGCGTGACGTCAGGAGCGCCCGAGTTCCTGGCGCGCAACATCGCTTCCTCGAGCTCCGCGACGTCGCGTTCGATGCGCTCGGCTTGGTCGCAGTAGAGCCGGGCCAAGAGCGGATCGAAGGCCGTGCCGGAGAGGCTCGCGACGAAGAGCGAGAGCTCGCTCACGCTCGCGCGCTCTCGTCCCGGGACGCTGCGCGTCTTGTGGTCGAGTCCCTCGGCGAGGGCGATCACCCGGCATTCGAGCGGGATCTCCGAACCGCGCAGGCCGTCGGGGAAGCCCGTTCCGTCCCAGCGCTCGTGGTGGTGGCGGACGATCGGTCCGAGCGGGATGCGAAATCCGAGGTTGCCGACGATCTTCGCGCCGAGCACGGCGTGCGAGCGCAGCGTTTCCTCCTCGGCGCGGCGCAGGTCGTTCTCGCGAAAGATCACGTGATCGGGAAGGCCCAGTTTGCCGACGTCCTGCAGCACGCACGCGGCCTTGAGCGACTCGAGCCACGCCTCGTCGAGCGGCACCGTCGTCCCGAATTCGCTCTCCCGCGCCATGATCGCGCGGCCGAGAACCTGGGTGTAGGCGCGCACCCGGCGCGACCGCCCCGACGCCAGGGGATCGCGCGCGTCGATGGCGACCGCGAACGCCTCCATCACTTGCTGGTGCAGCGTCTGCACCTCGACGAGGTACTCCTGCTGCGTGCGGACGCGGCCACTCCACGCGCGAAAGACGTACACGAGCGAGAAGGCGCAGATCGTGACCGCGCCCGCGAGGAGCACGACGCTCGAGAGGGTCGGCCGTTCGCCGAGGAGGGAAGGCACGGCGGCTGCGGTCGCCGCGCCGGTCACGGCGGCGGCGGTCACGAAGAGCTTTCCGAGCTTTCGCCCGGACCGGGACGCGGTTGCCATCGACCCTGATGACCGCAAGGCCTGTGCCACGCTGGAACGCTCCGTGAGCGTTCGCGAGCGTCCGTCGCGCCGGTTTTCTGGCGAGTGAGAGTTCTCGGCTCCGCATTTGGCAAGTTTCCGGTCGAGTTGTCCGGTCGCGGGCGCCGAACCCATATTGCCCGAGAGAGGGGCGAGCCCGAGCTCGCCGTGGGAGAAGCCATTGAGAGAGAGTGGACGCGCGGGTGTCGTCGTCGCCGTCGCCGACGAAGCGCTCCGGGAACACGTCGAGAACGCCGCTCGCGAGGCCGGATGCGCGCTGGTCGCGGGGCCGCGCTATCGCGGCAACGTCGTCGTCGTCGCCGCGCGCGACGAGGGCGAGGATGCGTCGCACCTGCTGCGCGCCTCCCTGGCCGAGGGCGCGCTGGGCGTGGTCGTCCTCGCGGACGCGCGATCCCTGCGTCAGCGTCTCTTCCGCGAGGGGGCGGCGGATGTCGTCTCGCCCCGCGTCGATGCCTGGGAGCTCGCGCGCCGCATCGAGCGCATCGTCGGCACGAAGCTGCTCGCGCTGCGCGTGGCCGAACAGGCGCGCGAGGCCGAGGAGCAACGCGCGCTCTTCCAGGCGGTCGTCGACACGATTCCGGTCTCGCTCTACGCGATCGACCAGCACTACCAGGTCGTGGTCTGGAATCGCGGTCGCGAGGCGGGACCCTTCGGCAAGCCCCGCGTCGAGACGCTGGGGGCGAATCTCTTCGATGTCGTGGGCGACGACGACGACCTGCGCGCCGAGTTCGAAGAGATCTTTCGCACAGGCGTGCCTCGGACCAGCGAGGTGCGCGGACGCGCGGGTTCGCCGCCGCGCGTCTATCGCGTCGAGAAGTACCCGATGCGCCTCGGCAGCGGCGAAGAGGTCTCGCACGTGATCGTCTTCGCCCGCGACGTCACCGAGCAGCGAGCACTCGAACGCTCGATGGCGCAGGCCGAGAAGCTCGCGGCGATCGGCAGGCTCGCGGCGGGAATCGCCCACGAGATCAACAACCCGCTCGCGACGATCGCGTCCTGTGCCGAGGCGATGCGCACAAGGCTTTCCGAACCGCTCGACACGGCCGCGCGCATCGAAATCGTCGACGACTCGAAGGTGATCGAAGAAGAGGCCTACCGCTGCAAGGACATCCTGCAGTCGTTGCTCGACTTCTCGCGGCCCTCCGCGGAGCCTTCCGGCCCGTGCGACCTGGCGCGCGTCGTCGAGCGCACGGTGCGCCTCATCAAGCACAACCCGAAGCTCTCTCGCGTGGATCTCGGCGTGGATCTATCGCCGGATCTGCCGCGCCCGCGCGCTCACGAGGATCACCTCGTCGAGGCGCTCATGGCGCTGGTGCTCAACGCCGCCGACGCCGCGCCCGAAGGGCGCATCGTCGTGCGGGCGGCGCGCACGGCGCAGGGCGAGCCGATGATCGCCGTCGAGGACGACGGCCCCGGGATCCCTCCGGAGATTCGCGGCCGCATCTTCGAACCCTTCTTCACGACGAAACCTCCCGGTCAGGGCACGGGCCTGGGGCTCTCCGTCGTCTACGGCTTGTTGGAGGCGCACGGCGGGAGGCTCGTCGTCGACTCCGAACCGGGGCGGGGAAGCCGCTTCGAGATG